>JAUIJG010000605.1 GCA_030431355.1 bacterium | reverse complement strand
GAGAAGCCGATGGCAACAGATTGCTTCTCTAATCAGGCGCAATGGCGGAGTGGTCATACAAGAAGAGCTGGCACCATATATGGCATCGAAGTCATTTTCTGAGTCTGAGATCACCCAGGTACTTCTTCGCTTCAACGGCTCCCCACTGGTGACGGACTCAGGCAATACCGTCTACATCTTCCCATCACTACAGGTGAGTACCAATGAGATGGTGAAGGGCGATGTGGAAGACTACCTGATGGAAGAAAGTCAGTCGTTTTCTACCGCCACCGGCAGTAGAGCTACTTTCCTCTGGTCCTTTGCCCTCTGCAACTTAATCTTCTATCTTCTACTCCTTAGATTTTATGCGGATAACCCGATTGTCACAGCCTCATCGATCTTTCTAATGGTCTACATCACCTTCGGCATTCTCTTTGCTCTGATGCCTACCGCTAGATGGTTTAAAACCCAGATTACAAACCGCAGCATAAGAGCCTTAAACCAGGCGCGTAAAGAAGCATGGGAGAAGTTGACTGATCCCGACCCAGAGCTGTCTAAGCATTTAGAAGAAGCTTCTCGCTATCGGCTGGAGCTAAAGCATCTTGACGGCTCCGGTATCGAATATCATACCGAATCAACTCTTCTGGAGCAGCAACTGGGAGAGCAATTACCAGCTTATTTGAATGAGAAGAGACGACCAGTTACAGTGGAGCCGGAGTTTCAATATGTTTATCATGAAGCCTTGACAGTTCTGGACAAAGATTCGGTGATTCTAAAACCCTCCAATCCTCTGGAGGACTTCCGCTCTTCGCAAAGCAACCTTTCCCTATCAGGAACTTTCGGTTCAATTCCGGTCAATCTTTATATAGAGTCTCAAAAACTGGATTATGACCGCCTGGAACTAAGTGTGATCAGTCGATATGACCTACATCTGGAAATTTGTAAGAATGTTTTCGACCGTCCCCTGGCTGAAATCTGTCCCGGCAACGCCTGTCATCAGCGGTATCCCCAGAACACTTTGTTCAAACCCTATAACATTTTTTCTTCCCACGACGCTTTCATCCCCACATGGTTCATGGATGACGTCGAGTTGAAAGCGCTCATACCATCGCTTTTCAAAGAGCATCCCCTGGACCTACTGGTGATTCATCAAGGGATCACTATTAAATCGAGACCGTCTAAAATCAAAAAACTTTCTCTGATTCTGGAGATAATGTGCTCCATCAATAGACAAATTGAATCCCATACAGAAAGCCTGGCAGAAACCTGGTCCCATAAAAAGAACTCATAAACTCTTTGAGTGAGCAACTAAAAAACTCACTCACCGACTGTAAGCAGCCAGGCTCTCATGTTCTCCACCTGATCCGACTTCCCTGAAATCTGCAATACATTCTCAAATAGATCAAGCATTCTTGGAATATCAGGATGGAAAGGAACAGCTCTGGCTTTTGCGTAGATCATCTCCAGAAGATTCTGGGCAAGGTCGGTCCTCTCTATCTCGACCAGAGAATCACATAGCCTTATCAATGGTCTGAAATGAAACGGAGAGATCAACTCTTTGTTCTGATTATAAATAGATTCAATCTGCATTATTTGCAGCTCCACTTTCTCAAGCTCACCTTTCTTGATCGAGATAAAAGCCAGATTGGCTAGATTACTCAATTTGTACTGGTCCAGACTGAGAGGCAACATCCAGATAGGCGGCTTCTTTATATCATTGATTCGTTTAAGAGCCTCCTGACTGAGCTTTCTAGCCCGATCATAGTCTTCCCGCTCCAGCAAACACTCTACTTTTACCGTAATAGGATAGATAAGCGCTTGCCGGTGCTTCTCCTCTTTCTCTTCGCAGACAGAGATGGATTTGTCGACCAGAGATTCACCGAAATCCCGCTGGCCGTGCAGGGCGAGCGCCTTGCCAACGCGATCCGCGTCGCCGG
>JAUIJG010000177.1 GCA_030431355.1 bacterium | reverse complement strand
GTTTGAAGAATGGTTGGTTGGCAAGCAAAATTTCGAGCAAGAAGAGATTCTGTCCTTCCATCAATTTGGAGGAAAAGGAGATGCATGGAACGACTTTGTGATGAATAGGGAAGGAAAGGTGCAAACAGTAAGCGTCACCTCTCTAGACAAGAAAAGTGACGGCAGGGTTGAAATCAATATTGCCGACTATAATCGTACTCCGGTTCTTGCCTGGCTGCTCGTGGCATTCCTGGCTGCCTTTCTCGTATTTGGAGGGAAGCAGGGAGTCAAGTCATTGCTGGCTCTTCTGATAACGGTCCTTCTCATAGCCTGCGTCCTTCTGCCTTTGAGCCTCCAGGGATTCAATCCACTAATGATTTCAGTCGGCATCTGTCTTGTTTCGACAGCGACGAGCATCCTGATGATAGGAGGATTTTCGAAGAAGTCGCTGGCTGCAACCATGGGCACTGTCGGTGGTGTTATCGTTGCAGGCATAGCGGCCCAGTTAGTAATTTGGTATGCACCCTTGACCGGTCTATCCAGTGAAGAAGCTCAAATTTTAAGAGGTTCGGTTCTGGTACAAACACCGCCCTTTTACAGCGGTCTACTTGCGGCCGGCATGCTAATCGGCGCCCTGGGTGTGATCATGGACGTGGGCATTTCTATCGCTTCTGCTATCTCCGAAGTATCAAAGGCGGACTCTTCATTGAAAACCGGGGAGCTGTATCAGTCAGGCATGAATGTAGGTCGAGACATCATGGGAACGATGACGAATACCCTCATTTTGGCCTATACTGGCGGTGCTTTACCACTGCTACTCCTGGCAACCCAAATGCCTTCAATCAAGCTCCTAAACCTTGACTTGTTTGCAACTGAAGTGGCTTCCGCCCTCAGTGGAAGCCTCGGACTGGTATTTACGATTCCACTCACGGCACTGATAGCTGCCAAAGTGATGTCACCAAAAGACTGATGAGAGTTATCTTCGGCTGGATTCTATTCCTCACCGCAATCGGAAGCATAATGATGGGAGGTTTGATCTTCCCTCTAGTGCTGGGCTATGCCTGTGCCAGAGGAGGAAATGAGTTTGTCGCCATGGCCCGGGCCAAAGGCTACAAACCCTCTGCCAACATAGTCAGGGGAATGATAATCTCCTTCTTCGTTCTGACCGCCCTGCCAAACATTCAGGAGCTGGATCTATCAAAAGATTTTGCTCTAAACCATTTTCCGATTCTTTTCACCGTGGGAATTTGCATCTCTTTTGTGCGCTTGTTATTGAGAAGCGAGAAACCACCTGCCACTATCGCCGATATCGCTTCGACAATAATGGGATTCATCTATGTAGGATGGATGCCAGCCCATTTGGTACTGCTTAGAGACCTGGGTCCCCAGGGAGTAGAGGCGATAGCTAATCCTCTTCAACAACCAGGTCTGGCTTACCTCTGGGCAAGCTTTTTCATAATATTTGGCACAGATGTTTTCGCATACTATGCCGGCAAAAAATTCGGAAAACACCTTCTCTATCCGGAAGTATCACCAAAAAAAACAGTGGAAGGTGCAGTGGGCGGATTGATTAGCTCGATAATATTAGCAACCCTGGTCGTCTGGCTTGCTGACAACTATGTGTTTCCCTGCCATCCATTCCAGTTGAGATTGATTCATGCTCCGCTATTGGGCCTGGTGGTTTCCATGGCAGCGCAATTGGGTGATTTATGTGAATCTTTGATGAAGCGAGATGCAGGCATGAAAGACTCAAGTAATGCCATACCTGGACATGGAGGCTTTCTTGACCGGGGTGACAGCTTGCTCTTCGGAGGCCCCATCGCTTTCTATTGGATTAAGCTGGTAGTTCTCGGAATTTTGTAAATTGTTCAATTAAATACTTTGAGCTATTCTAAGTCCTGGTATCATATAGCTGAAGAATCAATCTTCCTTGGAGAGGTGGCTGAGTGGTCGAAAGCGGCTTCCTGCTAAGAAGTTGAGCGGGCTTTAACCTGTTCCGTGGGTTCGAATCCCACCCTCTCCGCCAGTTTTAAAGAGAATAATCCAGAATAGCTAGAACTCGTCGCTAAGAGCAGATAGCTTATCTTTCAGCGCCTTCAATCGCTTGGTGTGATTCATAATCTCTGTTACTTGCTCTATGTTGTCATTCTGCATGGCTTCGACACCGGCAGATTTCAAAGAAGCCAGAGCTTTTTCCACGTTGCTCAAAAGATCGCGACATCCATCTGAGAGATGCTTCTCAGTTTCAGCCACCAACCTGGAGACGTTCCCCGAGTCAGGTACCGCTGCAACCTGAACAGGTGCGGCAACCTCTTCAACAGGTTCAATCTTTTCATCCTCAGCACTAAGCAAGGCTTGTAAAGAGCCACTTGGTCTGGAAACAGCTTCGCTGACCGGCTCCGGAAAAGACTCCGGCTCAGTTACCGGCAATTTTGAGACCGCCTCTTCGCCATCGCTGGAAATCAATGACTTGAGCGATCCGGACAAGCTCACGGAGTTCTCCTGTTCATCTTCATCGGGTGCGGCAGGCTCGACTTTTTTTAACGAATCCAAACTGATCTCAGGAATTCCGCCAGAATCTCCGGTAGCCGGAGGCAAGAGCGATCCAAGAGGTGACACACTCTCCTCCTGGACCTCAGTAGATTGAGTATCCGGTCCGGCTGAAAGAGCCGATTCCGCCTCAATATCCGCCAAGGGCTCAAACCCGGATTCTGGTATGGATATGGAGCCAGGGAAAGACTCCCCGGCAGGAAGAGGCGCTGAACTAAAAGCAGGTTCCTGACTAAAATCGGGAGGAGGTGAAATCTCCTGGGCCGAAGTTGTGGATGATGTCAACGATGTCGAAGGTATTTCTCCTCCAGCCAAATCGGGAATTGGGGGTGAAGGAGAAGGAGATGGCGCTACAGAATCTACGGCTGGCGGTGCAGGAGCAGAAGGTGGCGCTTGCTCAGGCACAGGAGCTGGAGCCGGCTCAAGAGTAGATTCGGGTGGGGGCGCCTCCAAACCTGGCATTGTCCCCACACCTTCCTCGGTAGCGACCGGCGGTTGAGGAGGGAGGGAAGAATTAGAAGGAATAGAGGGATTGGAAGCACCAGGCGGAACCGGTGGCGAAACCTTAGCACTAGGTGGACTGGATTGCATTCCCGGCGGTTTTTGTTGTCCGGGAGGGACCGGCATGGAAGAGCCGCTTTCCGGCCTCTGCCAGCGATTGTCGGCGGCGCTACGAACAGGACTGATCTGCGGTGCCGATGGTGTCGGCTTTTGACTCTCTGCTTGATTTGTATTGTCTGCGGTCAGTGACTTCTCTCTCGATATCAACTCAGAGAGCATGGCAAACTCGTTGGTCTCTTTCATTCCTTGCCTTCCTTCCGGAGCGCTAGCCTCCTTCGGGGGAACCAAGGACGAATTGACCGGTGGTCCGGCTCCTGGCAGCGCAGCGGAGCCGGGGGCGACCGCGGCGAGACCGGCCCCGTTTTTAGGAGTCGGCTTGGGCATAAAATGAATCGGTTCACTCCTGGGCTCGTCCAGAGCCCCCACCATAAGTTGCTTAACCCTATGGGAACGAGTCGGACCTCCCCCGGAGTAGCCAGGGGGCGTAGGCGTGGGCGTAGGCGTAGGCGTAGGCGTAGGCGTAGATGGAGATGGGACAGCGCTTTCCTGGGCAGGAGCGCGGACAGCCCCGGGCGCAGTGGGTACGGCAGAAGCCGGAGGCACGACCGGTGCATTTGTGACTGAATTTACCGGTATCGAAGGCGCTTTTCGGGGCAAGGCTGCCGGACTAGCCGGTGCCGCGCTTCCCCCTCCATAGGTAAAGGGTTGTTTCGGGTCCAATTGCCCCCTTGCTACTCCGATTAAATTACGCAAAAGCTGTCGAGCTATCTCCGGAAGCATAACCGCTCCAATAGGGGTCTCCTGAAGGAACCAACCTGCCTGACCGGCGCTCACGCCATGTGCGATGCTCAAGTGCGGTGTAAAAAGGTCGGAATTCGGATCGAAGCCCAACAAAAATTCACTGGGGACTATGAAAATAAGAATTCTATTCACATCTGCGTCTACAACCAGGCTGTAGTTCGGCAGTGACACATTTCCCCTCATCCAAGGTAACGTCTGACCGGTGTTCGGATCAGGACGTTCCTGAACCCCTTGAGGCTTCTGGCAGTTAAGTTGCGCATCCGAGCCTGCAAGAGTCTTATTAGCCTCTACACAGTTCTTTTGCAGAGTATCGAAGATTATCTCCACGACCTGATTCATGGTCAATGAGGTACTTTGAGCCGGAACCGCATTGGAACTGGGTTCAGGAGGCATCTCCTGAACCTGGCCGCGATTACCGGGCTGATTATTAGAGAGGTTGTTTAAAAGCGCTTGCCTGTTAGATAGAACCTGCTGCCTTAACTGCTCACCATCACCATCTGATTGGGTAGACCCCAGGGAAAGTGCGCCAGGGTGCGAATTAGAATTGGGATTGGGAATAGATTTAGGTCTGCGATCCTCTTCGTTACTCATTTATTAGCCTTCTCCAAACCGACAAAATAAAAGTCACTTCTATCCACGAACTGATGAACCGTATACCCGATCTCCGGAGCCCAGGTTTCGAGCAATTTAAAATCCGGCAAACTGTGGGGCACTATATCCGGGTCGCTTTGTTTCAACGCTTCCACGAAAGGAGAGCCCAATGGGTGACTGAGTATTACCTGCCCTCCAATTCCCAGGAAGCGGAAACTTGCTTCCAGAGTGAGTCTTTGATCCCACATATTGCCAAAACAGGCGTTAAAAAATACTCGGTCAAAGAATTTAAAATGGCCAGGAAATTGCTCAGGCAAAGGTGATGGCAGATCTACGATATCACCCTGCCAGAAAAAGACGCCAGGAAATCGGGCTTGAGCTCTGGCAATCATTTCTTCGCTGAGATCACAACCAACAATATTCTTTTCCTCAACCCCCATCTCGAGGAAGTGACCGATTAGTACACCTACTCCGGAACCAACATCCAGCACCTTAGACCTGGCTGACACCCCGGCCATTCTAACTATCTCCCGGGTACGCTCCTGGATGGACTGCGGAATCGGACGCAAAAACATATCCGCCCGCTGGTTGAAATAGCGGCCCTGCAACTCGATATGGGGCTGTCTCTTGGAAGCTGGCATAATAAAGACTATCGGAGCTTACTCTTATTAGTTATTCCTCTTTGCTAATAAGTTAATCTCCTATACAGTTGTTAGATGAACTTTTAAAAGGAGCAGGATAGTTCAATGTTCGGCGATAGGGAGCCAGAGGAGTCTATTCGGGAAAAGGAGATCGAGATCAAGACCGGCACCGAATCAGGTATGCTGCCGGAATTATCTGCCAGAAAACGCCTGGAAGAGTTGGAAGCGGAGCTAGCCCTGGAAGCTCGTAATAAATCCGCCGAAAGGAAAAAAGCTTCAGGAAAATTGACTGGTCCTCACTCCGAGGAAAAGACTGAGAAAGGAGGTCATGGAAATCGCCATGTTCTCTTCTGGATTGTGGTATTGCTAACGGTTGTACTGGCAAAAATGCCCTTCTCAGAATTTCTCTTCACGCCTCTAAACCAGTTTGCCACCATGGTGCACGAAATGTCCCACGCCATCGCTTGCATTCTCACCGGTGGCTCGGTGAGCGGCATGACCATAGTTTCAGATGGACAGGGACACGGTGGACTAACCTTTTGTCACGGCGGAATTCCTTTCATACATATCCAGGCAGGCTATCTAGGAACCGCAGTTGTGGGAGCTTTCCTCATATTCTTAGGGCAATACAAACATTTAGCCAAACCTACCCTTATCGGACTGGGCTTGTTCACGCTTGTCGGAGCCATGTTTTTCATGGGAGCGGGACTCTTATCATCGATGTTCGTCCAGGTAATAGCCAGTATGATCTGGGCTGGAGCCCTGGCTACAATCACGATTTTGGCAGGACTTAAACTTAATGAAAAGCAGGCTAACTTCGCCCTACTATTCATCGCCGTCCATACAGCCCTGGATAGCCTTAGATCAATAGGAATGGTTCTCGGAGCTTCAATTTTTCCGACCGGGGTTTTTAGTGACGCCACCACTATGCAAAAACTTTATCTTATGCCGGCAATATTCTGGAGCCTTCTCTGGGCGGCCATATCCATTGCTCTTCTGGGAGCCACCCTCTGGTATTCATATATGCATAAGAAGACGGAAAAGCAGCGATAGAGCATTAGATCGTTAGCGCATTAGTAAATTTAGTTTTCAAAAATCAAAGCATTCAAGCCTAGTAATTGAGCCAATGTCCGCGCCTCCAAATTATCAGAAGCAGCACTGGGCACCAGCTGTAGTGCTCCCACTGCGTCTTTTCTGTTGAAGTAGATAACATAGGTGCGCGGATTTTTCTCTTCCATAGAGCTTGAATTAGGGACATTCATGTACTCCAAAATGTCCATTTTGAATTTGTGGGAAGGAAATTTCTGATCGATCGGAAGCACCTGGTTTATCACCCTTTTTACCTTCACTCTCCCCACTCTTCGGCGCAGACTATCAAACTCTCTATCGCTAACCTGTTCTAAATTTTGTCCTCGGTATAAAAACTCATAGTAGTAGACAGTGCCGTTCTTATCAACATCCCGTGCAAGCGCGTCCGGTCCGACTAGCTCCTGAACCATGCTTTCCGGGTACTCTTGAAACCTCCAGCCGGCCCCGCATTTGTTAATGATCATCGAATGATCTATCCTGGCGACGGCAAAACTATCATAGGACTTGCTTCCTGGTGCGACTCCGACAGAAGTAGGAATCGCCGGACGTGAAGGCAGCCTGGGCTGAACAGAAACAACTTGTTCCTTAACCGGATCGGCAATTGGTAGCATCTGGGTACTTGACACGGCAGCGGGAGTGACCGCCGTATGGGATGTGGGCTCTGGTGTAACCACCGACGATGTTACCGGGACTGCAGTCTTTGGGGGCGGCTCTTCGACGGTTTTCGTAACTTTCACCTCCGTTCGGGGCGCAGTTTCAGAAGAAGATGAATTACCTTTGGGCAGTATATTCATAATGGTCACGGCACCTGCCACCAGTAACAGAGAGATAATGGCGACAGCTCCGTATTTGCCACTATCGATAGTGCTTCCGCCTGAAGATTGAATGGTGCTTTCGCCAGCTGCTTTTTCTGTAAATCCAGACTTGGCAAATTCCGCACTTTTCTTAGCCGGCTCCGAGTTAGTCGAAGAAAGAGAGGAAGAAGCCGGAGCGACGGGCTCAACCTCGACACCCTCCAGTTTCATGGTTCTGTATGAGGACCCAGGTTGGGAAGGCGCCTCCAGGCAGTTGGATAGAGCCAGGGAAAATTCATCCATGGAGGGGAAGCGATGGTCCGGATCTTTCTCCATCGCTTTGAACACACACAGCTCCACTTTGGTCGGAATATCGCTATCGGCAAGAACTTCGTGAAAGGACTTGGGGCTCTCCTGGATGTGTTTTATCATAGTATCAAATGGAGTATTACCCTTGATGGGTAACTCACCGGTCAAAGATTGATATAAAGCACATCCAACTGCGTAGATATCCGACCGGGCATCAGGCTTCTTGGCATTGCATTGTTCAGGGCTCATATAGAGAGGACTGCCGAAAACTTGCCCGGTAGCCGTTAGCTTGTTGAGCTCCTCGCCTCGCAAATCAAGCATCTTGGCGATTCCGAAATCGACAATCACAGGCACATCAGGACCTTTGTCTCTTGATCTGGTCAGAATGATATTGCTCGGCTTAATATCGCGATGAATCACTCCGTTTTTATGGGCGTGGGATAAGGCCTCACAAATGGAAACGAATATGGGAAGGGCTTCTTTGAAGTTCATCGGCGCTTTTTGCTTTAGAAGGTGGGAGAGATCTTTTCCTTCTAGAAACTCCATTACCAGATATGGAGTGCCATCCTCAAGTTTGCCAAAATCGTACACCGGAACAATGCCGGGATGTTTCAAAGCACTTATGGCTTTTGATTCAATCTCAAGACGCTTGAGTGAATCAGAGTCTTCTTCCAGCTCCGTCCTCAACATCTTGATGGCGACAAAGCGTTCCATGAACTGGTGCCGCGCTTTATAAACCACGCTCATGCCGCCACTCCCCAGTTGGGAGAGCACTTTGTAGCGATCTGCTACTATCTTCCCGATAAACGGATCGTCGGGAATAAATTTGAGTTCCAAAGAGTCATTCGGGCAGATAGCAGTGCCATCTACTGAAATATATCCACAGCCTGGACAGATACGCTTCCTGGTATTCTCACTCATTGAATTTCAGTGCCGGATCCATCTGCCACTATGACAGAAAGAGTAGATTTAGAAAAGAGTCGAATTTATCAAGAAAGAGGAGGTCGATTCCTTTGATAGAGTGTGTGCCAAATTTCAGTGAAGGAAGAGATGAAGCGACCATCAATGCGATTGTGGAAGCCATGGGTTCCGTCTCCGGCACCTACATACTGGGAGTAGATCGTGGAATTGGAGCAAACAGAACAGTTGTCACCATGGCTGGCTCCTCCGACTCTATTTTGAAAGCGGTTTTCCAGGGAATACAAAAAGCTTCCGAACGTATAGACATGAGGAGCCATGTGGGCGTTCATCCAAGACTTGGAGCTACCGATGTCTGCCCTTTTATCCCCCTGGAAGACACCGACATGAAAGAATGCGTCGAACTGGCGAATGAACTTGGTCAAAAGGTAGGTGAAGAGCTTGGAATTCCGGTCTATCTTTACGGAGAAGCAGCTCGAGAGCAGTCGCGCAGAAATTTGGCTGAAATCAGACAGGGTCAATACGAAAGTCTAAAGACCAGAGTTGACAAGCCGGATTACGGACCCGTTCAGTTTAATGAGCGTTCCGGGGCCACTGTAATTGGTGCGAGGCAAATTCTTGTCGCTTACAACATAAGCCTGGATACAACCGACCTGGGCAAAGCCCGTGAGATTGCCAGAAATATCCGAGAGAGCGGATTTTTCAAAAGAACTAGAACAGGCATCAAAAGAAGAGTGCCCGGGAAACTCAAATCAGTCCGAGCGCTGGGATGGCTCATAGAAGAATACGGCTGTTGCCAGGTGTCGACCAATATTCTGGACTATCACACCACCCCCCTCAGAACAGTCTTCGATGCTGTCAAGGAAGAGGCTTCCAACTTGGGAATCAGAATCAGGGGGAGCGAAGTGGTCGGGCTTTTGCCGGAAGAAGCTCTTGTGCCGCCAGGTAGCCGCAATTCCCTGGAAAAGGAGATTGAACTTCTCGGATTAAGTGCCCACTATCAATTTGACCCGAACCTTAAGGTAATTGAGTACCGGCTGGAAAACCTGATGCGAGACAGGGAAAAATAAATCCTGAATTAAAAAACAAGGAAAAGAAACTATATAAGAAAAAGAAGAGTACAATTGCTCACTAATCGGAAACCACGGACTCTTAAGAGATCCCCAATAGAGCGGTTAGAACATGGAAACAGCAACGAACAAACTGGAAACCCTCGATCCCCTTGGCAATGAGTGGGAAACCGACGATTTTCGGATGTCACTCCGCTTCATGGACAAAGCGACCCAGTGGATGAAGCTGGAAGAAGATGTGCTTCTGCCGCTGCGACAGCCCAAAAGAGCCATGACGGTAATAGTACCGGTGCGCATGGATGACGAGTCTGTCCGCTCATTCATCGGCTACCGTGTACACCATGACGTGGCCATGGGACCGGCCAAAGGTGGGGTCAGATTCAACGCAGATCTCTCCATGGGAGAAGTTGCAGCCATGGCCATGCTGATGACCTGGAAATGTGCCCTCATGAACCTGCCTTTCGGCGGCTCCCATGGCGGCATCAGATTGGACCCCAACGAGATTTCTTCCGGAGAACTCGAGAGGGCAACTAGAAGATATTGCTCCGAAATTATTGAGATGATTGGGCCTAACCAGGATGTTCAGGGACCTGACTTAAACACGAACTCCCAGACAATGGCCTGGATGCTGGACACTTTCAGTGTCAACAAAGGACATACCGTACCGTCGGTAGTCACCGGCAAACCAAAATCCATCGGCGGTTCTCTGTCTTCGCATCGGGCAACCGGATACGGTGTTTCTCTAGTGACCAGAAATGTGGTCAAGAAACACAACCTGCCTACCAATGAACCAACAGTGGCAATTGAAGGTTTCGGTCTGGTAGGTTCAGCCGTGGCCCGCGGTCTTCATAATATGGGATTCAAAGTCATCGCCGTATCGGACAGCAAAGGCGGAATCTACGACGATAAAGGTCTCGACATTCACAAGCTTCTTCAGTACAAAGAGA
>JAUIJG010000176.1 GCA_030431355.1 bacterium | reverse complement strand
GAATGCTTCTCTATCTCAATATGGGTGAAAACATCATCTCTGATAAGTCCTCTTCTGATGATGATCGCATCCTCATAGTTGTAGCCGTTCCAGGAGAGGAATGCGGTGAGAATGTTTCTTCCAAGGGCAAGTTCACCCTTATCAATTCCCGGTCCGTCGGCTATCACCTGACCGGCTTCCACTCTGTCGCCTTCGCGCACCGCCGGTCTTTGATCTCGGATGGTGTTCTGGTTGGTCCGGTCGAAACGGGTCAGTTCATACTTTCTCTTTTCACCGGAAGCCTGGGTTATGACAATTTCATTTCCGGTGACACGGCTAACTGTGCCGGCCCGTCTGGCTGTTATGGAATGACCGGAAGATCTTGCTACGATTTTCTCCATGCCAGTCCCGACCCGGGGACGTTCCGGACGAACCAGAGGCAGGGTCTGCCGCATCATTCCGCCACCCATGAGGGCTCGGGAAGTATCATCATGCTCCAGGAATGGAATCAAGCCGGAGCCCACAGAGAAGAATCCCTGGGGAGTTATACCGATAAGGTCAACCATCTCAGGCGGAACTTCCAGGAAAAGCTCTCCACGTCTTGCTGCTACCAGGGGTCCAAGGATCTGGTTGCCATCGACTTTGGTATCAGGCGGAGCTAACGTATATTCTTTGTCTTCACCCGGAGTGATGTACTGAACATCGTCGGTGATAATGCCGTTCACTACCTTTCTATAAGGTACGCACATGAAGCCGTCGTCATCTATACGGCAATAGGTGGCAAGGTAGGAGACCATACCGCAGTTCTTACCTTCCGGAGACTCAACCAGACAAACTCTACCGATCTGACTGGGGTGTACATCACGCATCTCCACAGGAGCAGCTGCCGGGTCGATACCACCAGGACCGAAGGAGGTTATCCGTCGACGATGGGATAGTTCCGAAAGCGGATTCTGCTGATCAAGATACTGTACAAGCGGGTTACCGGAGAAATATTTGCTGGCCGCGTTGGAAAACGGTCTTGTGTCTAGAAGGTCGTTGGGGCTACCAATCTCTTCGTCTTCATTGAGTTCAAGACGCATCTTGACGGAACGAGCCATCTGTCCGACAGCCGGTCTGAGCGCCCGGGTCATTGTCTCACCCACACCTCTGAGGTGACGGTTCTCCAAACTGTCAATGTTATCGACGAAGCCCGAATCATGGGGGAGACCCAGGAGGTACTCGACGGCTCTCATCAGATCTTCGGGGGTAAGCTGCAGGGAATCTTCTTCCAAGCCAAGCTTCTTGTTCACCCGTCTTCTGCCAAGTTTGGAGAGAGAATATCTTTTGCGATCAGTAAGTTCCTGCAGAGCAGTGGCACCGGAAGCAGCACCGCCGCCACCGTCGGGCTTCCAGGAGCGACCGAGCATGGAGAGCGCCTCGTTGGCGTTAAGCTCAGGCCATTCGATCTTGTTGCGGGTAAGCAGGTTACCGATTCTCTTTTCAATATCTTTGGAATCCCAGCCCAGAGCCTGGAGCAGAGTGGTTGCACCCACCCAACTTCTTTTGGGGAGCTTGACCCGACATCTGGCCCGGCTGGTCTTTTTGTCCGAATAATCTAAAACAAGTTCAAAAGTAACCGGCGCGCCCAACTCAGCAAGCATCAGGGCTTTGAACTGGTTGAGAGCCGGCTGGCTGTAATAGATACCGGGAGCACGAACAAGCTGTCCGAGCACTACTCTTTCAGAGCCGTTTATAACGAATGTACCGCGGTCGGTGATAACCGGCAGGTCAGCAACATAAACTTTGGATTTGCGCAGCTCACCGGTGGTAGTATCACGCAACCAGGCTTCCACCATCAAACGACGAGCATGGGTCATGTTGGTCTTTCTGGCTTGTTCAGCGGTTAGCGGATATCCGGAATCCGGAGCATACTCCTCGAACCACCAGTTGACATTGCCATCCGGTCCGATAAATGTAAGTTCAAAACGCGAACTCAAGTCGCTGGAGATTGGAGACACTTCGGCAAAGAGATTACCGATGGTCTCTTCCAGAAGACGTCTATAAGAACGTCTTGGATGCTCTGCTAAGTCCGGCGCCTGGAAATAAAAACTCATTGACCGCCTCCAACGCCATTGTGAGACAATGATCGTTTATTCACGGAGAGGGCTCTTGCCAGGTCACTGGCGTAAACTTTGTTGCCGGGCTTAAGAGCGCTGGCAATTCTGAATTCAGTGACAGCCTGACTTATCTCTCCGGCTGCCATTAAGTTGACGGCTAACCGGTGGTGAATTTCTGCATTTTTGAGATTATTTATTAGCATCTCTCTAAGAATCTTGGCTGCACCCCGGTGATCTTTTTGCTGTTCTGCTGCGCTTACCATTGCCATTGACGCAGAGAGGGGTGAGCTCGTTTGTTTGGTCTGGGTGGAAACTTCAGAAGCAGTTTGGCTTTGGGGCTGCCCCTGATAGTTAACAGTATCTGTTTTTGCCTCCCCGTCTGCAATGGGATTATCCGCATCGACGGCGGGGAAAATACGTGGTTCAAGGCTATTGACACCAGGTCCAGGTTGTGCGGCCTGACGAGCCACGCTCTGGAAAGCATTGGCCACAGGATTCTGGGCAATGTTGGGTCTCGCTGCCGGTGCACCTTCATACATACTCTTTCCATGGAAAGCAGCGTTCATGTTCGGGTTCGGACTGGCAATCGGATTAGGATTTTGTACTGTACGCATCGGCGGCATAGAAGCCGGAGGCATCATCGAACCAGGATTTCGATTTAGATTTAGATTTGGGTTCCCCTGGACCGGCTGAGAGACCGCCATTCGGTTCATGGTCCTTGGAGCGGCATTCTGGTACATGCCACCCTGACCGCCCCGGGCAGGCAACTGCGGTACTGAATGCATGGGTTGCATAGTCGGCATGGATGTGGTGGTCCCCACTCCCTTGAAGCCTTGCATCTCTTTCATTCGAGCGGCAGCTTCCTGATTATGTTCGGGATCTATTAGCACGCAGGTCAGATAAGCCTGGTGGGCACCTTTGTAATCGCCATTAGCCTCCAGGCACTCACCAAGCAAAAACTGATACTTGGCGTTGCGAGGTTCCATCATCGTGGCCTGGCTAATCTCAGCCAGTGCTTCTCTCTTCAAGCCTTGACCGAAAAGTGTTTCGGCAGCTTTCCTGTGCTTTTCAGCGGTGGCATGTTGATATGCTCTCTTTAAACTCTCAAGTCCGGGTTTTAGACCGGCATTGTTAGGATCAATAGCTTGTAGCTTGTTATATTCGCTCTGGGCACCGACAAAATCGCCACTGAGCTGAAGCGCCCCGGCAAGACCGAGGTGATTATCTGCCGACAGGGGATTCTTAGCCACCTGATCACGCCAGATACTCACCAGTGCTTGACCGGCTGCGTGATCGTCAGAATCTAAAATCAATGCTTTTCTGAGAGAGTCTGCTGCTTTTGTATTGTCTCTACGCCCTAGATAAAGAAGTCCGAGTTGACGGTGGGCAGGAGCAAAATCGGGATCTTTAACGATGGCCTGACCGTACCATTTAAGAGCTTCCGAAACTCTCTGGTAGATAAGCTCGATGTCGCCCATTTTTACGTATGTTTTTGCACAGGGGTCTATTTTCAGAGCCTGCTGATACTCTATGTAAGCACCCTGATAGTCGTTGGTTGCCTTAAGCTGATCACCCAGGCCGATGCGAACATCCGCATCACCAGGATCAAGTCCCATGTCTTGCAGAGCCTTGGTCAAAAGCTTCCCGGCCATACCATTATCAGGTGCAGCAGCCAGCGCCTTTCTTAATAGACTTGCGGCAGCCTGGGTTTTACCCTCTTTCAACTTTTGCTGACCAAGCGCGGTACGGGCGGCGGAGAGATTGATGCGAAATTGTTTATTACCCGGATCATATTCCACTGCCTTTTCATGGGCAGAGATAGCGTCATCCCAACGGCCTTGCTGACCGAAAGAGACAGCATCATTGTTCAGTTGAACAGCCTGCTGTTTTCTCTCTTTAAACTGCTCCAGCTTCTTTTTGTATGCAGCGCGGGTCTCGGCAGATTTAGCTTCTCTTGCTTGTTTCTCAGCCTCAATGCGCTGGGCCTCTTCTTCCTGCTTCTGCTTTTCCAATTCGCGATAGTCTGGTCGTCGCCTGAACCTAGAAGCGGGAACAACGGATTCCACTCCGTTGGAAAAATCTTTATCGTCTCTATCATAAGAAGCCTTGCCACTGGCGTCTCCATTGCGACGCGGCAGGGGCTTGGCGTTCAGCTTGGTAGCGGATGCCGGCTGATGTATGCCTGCCCCCACAAGGATGGAGGCTGATAGAGCCAACGCCACCGCTAAATAATTACGTGTCCTGGTCATGGGTGAAAAAGAAACCTCGAATATTTATTCAATCTGGCTTCGACGCCTCCGGTCATCGCAAGACCGGTCAGTTTCAAAGGTACCCTTGAGCACCCTCAGGAGTCTATTGGGGGATTTCCCCGGCATTTCGTAGTTTTCCCATCCGCGCATTAAATGCTTCTAATACACAGAACCAGAACAGCTCAAAATCAGCGGCGCTTACTTGTTCCGATAGAGGCCGAACTGAGCCCCCAAGCCCCCATGCAGCCGGACATCGCTCACAAGCGCTGCCGAAAATAGATTGTGCAGACCCGGGCGACAGTAGAGTAGGTAGAACATAACCGATGAGATCAGTAGAAACAGAAAACCAGGAATACCGAAACTTAATTGACCCTCGGCCGAAAACCAGTTGACGGCGCCCCAGAACAAGAAGAAGAAGAAAAGAAATGAACTAGAAGCTCTGATCAGATGTCTAGCTAATACTTTAACTAGAGATAGTGACTGGCCCCCTTTGCCGGTCACCCTAACGCCCATGTAGCGCTTACCTGGAGTGGCCTGTTCTGCGCCCATAAGATAATAGCTGTGATAGATACAGTTTATAGAAGCAATTAGTAAAAAAATAAGAGCCAGGGAGATTTCTGGTGCTGATGTTGATACAGATTGGGTACTTCCCCAGAGAATAGTGCTAGCCAGAAACAGACTGAGAAATGGGAAACAAGAATCGAATAAACCGAAGCAAAAGAATAGGATAAAATAGGGCACTATCAGCAATACCACATCTGAGATGTCTACATTGCCACCGCCTAAGATATTAGGGACCAGGGAAAACACGTACAGAAAAATAACAGAAGAGACAAATCCGAGAAAGGAACCATCCACAAGGTTGGCGAGCAATCTTCTTGCTGTGGTGGCAGGCATCCATTCCGTCAAGGCTGCCTGCTGAAGCTTGATCTCGTTGCGGCTCTCCTTTTCAAATCTGGCAAGATCAGTCTCACCCTTAAGCTCGTAGAGATCTGCCTTCATCTTATGCAATTCTGCCCGATCTGAGTTTCCGGCTAAATCAATGGCTCGCTCAAGCTCCTCCAAACTTTCATCGTAGAGAATCAAATTCATCAAAGAAGCAGCTTTCCTCACCCTTAGTTCCAGAAGGAAAAATTCAAAGGAGGAAAGAGAGATAACTTCATCGCATATATTAATGGCTTCCCTATCTTTTCCGAGGTTCTGGTAACAATCGATCAACCTGAGAGTATCTTGATAATCCGTCTTTCTCCCGGGATCAAGCTCCAGAGCTCTGGAGATATCATCGATAGTGTTCTCAAATTGGTTGAGACAATAAAACGCCCATCCCCTCAGGGCATAGGTAGCGGCTTCCTCTGGTTTAAGCGCAAGCTTCGCTGTGGCATCATCGATGGCGCCCTGAAAGTTTTCCAGACGAATCCTGACATAAGCTCTTAAGCCATAGTTATAAGCAACCCTGTCCGAACACTCGATGGCAGAATCGAGTTTTCGCTCTGCTTCTTCAAATCGAAGCATCAAAACATTGACCAGGGCTACCAGACCCAGGGAACAGGACTTAATTTGGCTGAATTTTGATTCGGGCATTCTTTTCGGGCATTCTTTAGGTTGTCGTACAGAGCTAATCCAGGCGTCTTATATAACTGAGTCAGGTGATCAATTTCCCTCGACCCGGACTACCCTTGTCAGTAGTTAAGTTTTAAGAATATCAAATGAAAGGCAATGTCAAGCAAAAATTCTAGCACCGCCTAAAGACATCCAATGGCAGGATAAAGCACAGATTTGCTAGTGAACCGGCTCCATATTATTTGCCACCGTCTCGAAGTGGAGCTATCTTATTAGTTAAACAAAAGATGCAAAACTGATGGTAGAAGCGCCAGGCATTGCTACAATTAGTTCGAGTATTATTTAGTAAGATATTCTCCTGCGGGAGAGTCTCCTGAAAACCAAGCCAATTCAAGCGGAGACCAGATTGGATCCATCGATACAGCCTATGAATCGCCCTTCAATGTTTAGACCGAGAACAGTTCTCTGCGAAAGACATGAACTAATTCGCTTCGGTCTCAAGAGAGTTGTCTCCGAAGTCGTAGAAATAGTCGCCGAAGCAGCAGACGGAATGTCTGCCTGTGAGATTATTCGCAGCTTGAAACCGGACTTTATCATCCTGGATGTGGATCTCGATGTCTTGAACGGAGTTGAAGTTTGCAGAAGGGTAAGTCAAGAACTGCCTAACTCCAATGTGCTTGTTCTCACCGATTCTTACCACGCCACCAAGTATCACAACCAGCTCATGAGAGCTGGAGCACGGGGATTCTGCCTGAAAAGCTCAGGTCCCAGAACCTTGTTTTCGGCAATCGAGCAGGTTACCCGCGGACTTCCGTACTGTGACCCGAAAATCACCCAGCTGGTCAAGCAACAACCTTCATCCAGCGCTCCTAACAGCAACCTCACAGACCGTGAGATTGAAGTTCTTATTCGTTTGGATCTCAGGAACAAAGAGATAGCAGAAGAGCTTGATATGAAGCTCAGGACTGTCGAAAAACATATCGAGTGTATCCTGGCCAAGTTGAAAGTGCCCACCAGAACAGCCGCGGCCCTCAAAGCCGTGCAGCATGGATACGTTCTTCTTCCCAAGGTGCCGGGAAGAGATCCTGTAACCGGGGTTAGCCATGAGCAGACTGTTGCAGAGCTCCAGGCGGAGCTAGCCATCGCCAACGAACACCTCAAAGCTTTGCTTCGACAGAATGAACTTCTTAAAGAAGCACTTTCCGAAAAAATGCGCAATTTAAAAGACGACAAAGGCAGGGGTGGCAGATAGAAAGCCGGAACCTGCTTTTCAGCTAAAGCAGGCTTAAACCAAAGCCCGAACCTATTTTGATAAGCTTTTTGAGATTTCTTTCTGGAAACGTCTCTATGAAAGTCCTTTCTCTCCTATCAAAATCACTGCTAATCGTACTGCTACTAACATGCTGCCAGTTGATCATGGCGACTGATATCAGTATGACCCTATCGGCGGTAGCATCAGAGACAGAGAAGAAAGAGGAAATCAAACCTTCATTTCCTATCGGAAACAAATTCTCCCGTGGGCTGCAAAAGTACTCCGGCATCAATATGCTTACCCAGTTTGTCGGCGGCAAAGTAGCCGGTTACTTGATAAAGCGAGAAGTGGGAGGGAAAGTAAAAGTAAAACTGAAGACTTTCAGTCTCACAGACTTAATAGCAGGCAAAATAAAGTCGGCCGATATCTCCCTTGAGGATTCCAATGTGGAAGGTGTTTCGGTGTCGGACATTACTTTAAACACCAAGATGCCGCTTTGGGTCTCAAAACACAGGGTGAAAGGCTCCTACATGAAAAGCCCGCTGGCTATAAACGTCGAGGGTAGTGTCACCCAGAAAGACGTTACCAGGGCTTTGGCCAGCCATAAAATCATCTCTTCTCTCCGGGGTCTCAAACTGGATCTGCCGGGTCTTGGCGAACAACAGCTGGATATAATAGATCCGGAAGTTACTATTGAAGAAGATCAACTGATAATAGAAGGAGAATTGATCACTAAGGGTGGTGCCCCCGATACCGGAGTCCCGGTGGTGATAAAGGGTGAGCCGGTACTAGAAGGCAACCAGAGAATAGTGATCAAAGATTTAAGCGTCGATTCTCAATACATCGTAGATCCGGAAAAATTTGCCGACTTCGTCTCGGAACTGATAAATCCGATAGTAGACTTCGGACGTTATGATAGGAGAACTCATGCCTTCAGGCTCTCTAATTTCGATATCGCAAATGGAAAAGTGGACGGAGCCGGAGAGCTGATTCTTGTACCTATTACCGACAAAAAAGATCAAAAAGAGTAGACAAAGAGTAGAAAAGGATTCGAAAAAAACTGATGAATAAAAGATATTGGAGAACACCTATCTGGAAATGCGGACTTGCTTCTCTGATTGTGATGTCCCTTACCTGCATGACTGGCTGTGGTCCCAAAACAGATTCAGCCATGGACCCGGCCGATCAGGGAAATACCAAATCCGGTTCTGCTAAGAAAAATGGTGTTACAGTCTGGTTTGTTAAAACCGAAGGCGATGACCTTACTCTGGTACCAGTGGCCAGGTCCAAAACAGGTGGCGACCCAGTAGAATCCGCAGTTAGTCAACTACTAGCCGGTCCCGATGATTCAGAGTCTAAAGAAGGAATATCTTCAGAGATTCCCCGGGGAACTATTCTTCTCGGTATTGAAAAAGAAGGAGACAAGATAGAGTTGAATCTCTCCCAGCGCTTCACCTCCGGTGGCGGTCCTCTCTCCATACAGACCCGGCTAGACCAACTGGCTAAGACGGTAAACAAAGTTGCTGGAGAATCAAAGGTCTACTTGAGTATTGAAGGGGCTCGACTATCAGCTAATCAGATAGATGGTCTGGAGATTAAGCAACCGATCAACTGAGCTGTTCTCACCAAACCGGGTTGCCAAGCAAACAGATTAGCTCCGCCTAACTTATATCCGTCGGGAAAAGACGTAAAAGAACCTTACAAAGCGCCTGAATAAGACATGGGATGCACAATTCTTTGATATGATTCCATACTTATCATTATAATCACCATAAGCACTGGTACGGAATTATGAAAGAAGGAATTCATCCCGAGTATCACGAAGTTGTCGCCAGCTGTGTCTGCGGCAGCGAAGTCCAACTCGGTTCCACCCAAGAGTCGATTCGTGTAGAAATTTGCAGCGCCTGCCATCCTTTCTACACCGGTCAACAGAAGATTGTGGATACCGAAGGACGTGTAGACCGCTTCATGAAGCGCTATCGTCAGGACAAGAAAGAAGAAGCTAAAACCGGCTAACTGCAAAAGCAGCAAGACCGCTTTAGAGCATCGTATTATCTGAGACGACCTGGCAATATTGTTGTCAGGTCTTGCTTCATCTACCATAAATTCTACTTAAAGAAGAGACCATGAAAACAACCACCCGAGCAAAAGACAAACTGATAGTCGCCCTCGATACCTCCGACCTGGATACAGCTCGCAAGCTGATAGACGAGTTAAGAGAACATACCGGCATGTTCAAAATAGGACTCGAACTGTTTACTAATTCCGGTACTGAAATATTCAAAATGATCGAAGAAGAGGAGATCAAAGTCTTTTTCGACGGCAAATTTATGGATATTCCTAATACGGTGGCCGGAGCAGCCAGAAACATAACTCGCCAGAAAATCTCAATGTTCAATATTCACGCCACCGGCGGTCTGGAGATGATGAAAGCGGCAGTTGGTGCAAGAGATGAAGTTGCCGCAAAGTTGACGATAGAGAAACCGATACTAATAGCGGTGACTATTTTGACCAGCATAAGCGAGACAATGCTCAAAGACGAGCTATCGGTCTCTGTTTCCGTAAGCGATCAAGTCAGAAAGCTAGCCAAACTAACAAAACAAGCTGGGCTTGATGGCGTGGTGGCCTCCGCCAGGGAATCAAAACTGATTAGAGAAGCAGTGGGAGAAGACTTTCTCATCGTAACACCTGGAATTCGACCGGCCTGGGCAAGTACCGATGACCAGTCTCGAATAGTAAGTCCAAAAGATGCCATCAAAAACGGCTCCGACTATCTTGTCGTGGGACGGCCAATCACCACCGCAAAAGACAAAGCTGAGGCTGCCAGAAAAGTCGTGGAAGAGATGGAGTCGGCCATCTCCTGAGATTGATTCAAATCAAATTCTTGAAAAACGCTTCAACTAGTATTGCGGAGCGTTTTTGAGATCCGTGGTGTCTGGGTCAGTGTCACCTTTTTTGTCACTTTCTTCTTCCAAAGTTCTCACAAACGCATCTATATCAGGTGAAAGATTTAATTTTTTTATTTCAGGATATGTATATCCAATTTCCTTTAGAACATTAAAAAATTTATTAAAATCTTTCATGATATTAATAAGCTCTTAAGTGTTCAATAAAGAGTAATAATTTGGATAATATAATCTAATAT
>JAUIJG010000175.1 GCA_030431355.1 bacterium | reverse complement strand
GACGACAATCAATCCGGTTGGACTCAACCGTCTTCCGGTGCTGCCGACAATCAGTCCGGTTGGACACAACCTTCTTCCGGTGCTGCCGACAATCAGTCCGGTTGGACACAACCTTCTTCCGGTGCTGCCGACAATCAATCCGGTTGGACTCAACCTTCTTCCGGCGCCACTGCCTCCCAGGGAGTTTCCACCAGTCAGTCAGCAGGCTGGACCCAACCCTCTTCCGGTGCTGTCGCATCTCAAACCGCAGCCGGTACCGGCGCCGGAGCAGGAGCCAATACCATAGTCGGTCAGTCAGGCTGGACCCAACCTTCATCCATGGGTAACACCGGCTCTAACAAAGCGCCTTTACTGGGCGAAGTTCTGAAACAAGAGCAGGGAAACCAGAGCATTACCAATCAGATGCCGAACATGGGTATGCCTGCCCAGATGCCGATGAATTCTATGGGAGCAGGCATGCAACCTAATATGGGGATGCCCGCCCAGATGCCGATGAATTCCATGGGAGCAGGTATGCAACCTAATATGGGTATGCCTGGTCAGATGCCGATGAATCCCATGGGAGCGGGCATGCAACCTAATATGGGAATGCCGGGTAATAACATGGGCGCCATGGGAGCACTGGGAATGATGGGCGGAGGCAACGGCTCAAGCCTGGCCGGTACTGTCATCAATATGCTTATGAATGTCATGCCCAACGGCACCACCATGCAGCCGGCTGCGGCAAATGCCGCTATCACCGGAATTCCCGGGCAACAAGGTAGCCCTGCCCCCGTGGCAAGACCAAATCCTGTGACCCGGGTGCCAGGAGCCAGAACTGTGCAAAGATCAGCAAGAACAGTAAATAGAAGTGTCTCCAGAGGTGTCAATCGAGGTATCAGACGCGGTGTCAACCAGAGCCTCAATCGAAGCATGAGAATGCTGAATTTCTAGACTCTATCAATTACTTTCTGACATTCTCGACCTGGGAGCCGACAAAGTCTATGACTTTGTTCAGGGTGTCGATGGTCTCGTTGAAGTTAGCGGTATGTCTTGCTCGCAAAGAATCAGGCACCAACCTTACAGCATCGCCTAATTTGAGCTGAAAGACATAACTGCAAGCAAGCTGCTGAAGCAATGAATACTCGATGGTGGAATCTAGCTCCGGAGAATGTTGAAGAAGATCCAACGCGATGGAGAGATATTTCTCGGAGCTTCTATAGTCTCCGCAGTTGAGATTGGCCAGTCCCAGACCGATTAGACTGGCGGCTGTGTGAGCGCTGTCTTTTCCCCAACGAGCCTGCGATAGAAGCAATGCTTTATTGTAAGTATCCCGGGCTTCTTCATTCTTATTGGTGGAGAGCATCACAGATCCCAGTCTATCCAGAGCCGCGATATGGGATGAATGACTGTCCGGCAAACGCGCTTCCAAAACCTCGAGCGCTTCTGTGGCATAGGGTTCCGCTTTGGTCATTCTTCCCTGCTTGACGAAAACAGTGGCGAGATTCAAAAGGGTGGCACCATACTCCGGGTGCTCGCTGCCTATTATGGACTCCTGCATTTCCAGGGCTTGCCTGGCCATCACCTCAGCCGGAGCGAACTTGCCCGACTGGGCATAGAATGCGCTCAGCTGATTCATCGACTGGGCGATTTCGGAGTGTTTTGTGCCATGCAAACCTCTTCGCAAACCGAATGCCTTGGACAATTTCTTCTCAGCAGAATCGAAAAGGTTTTGCTTGAGATGACTCATGCCATGAATCGAAATCGTATCGGCCAGCTGGGTTGAAAATGGACCGCAAGCTTCTCTGCCAAGCTCGAGAGCCTCCTCTAATTTTTGATCGGCTGTAAGATGCTCATCCAGGTTACTATGCGCTTCTGCAGCCCTTGTCAAGGCTCCGGCCAGCTCCTCATCGCAATTTTTAAGCTTTCGATATTCCTTTTCAGCTCTCTCCAGAGTCTCTCTGGCGCCTTCCTGGTCATCCAGCTTCAACTGAGCTTGACCCAGCCAGAACAGGCCGTTGGCATAGTCCTTGTTACCCGGCTTTCTCGACTTTACATACGAATCGAAAGACTGGCAGGCTTCTTCATAGTCGCCTGTATCCAATTTTTGAAGTCCTTTTTCTAACTCTAAGTTACTTTCGGTGGTCATATAAATGCTCCGGAGCTAATCAAGTACTATAAGTTGATTATATTGGTTATTATTTAAACTATGCCATACATCGCAGAGATTAGTAGAACTCATCCGTCATGTTTTGTCTTTCTGATTGACCAATCAGGCTCCATGCAGGACTCCTTCGGTTCTGTCACCGGTATAAAGACAAAGGCCATGGGCGTCGCCGATGCCATAAACCGATTGCTTCAGAACCTGGTAATAAAATGTACCAAGTCAGAAGGGATCAGGGACTACTATTATGTGTCGGTCATAGGCTATGGCGGCAAAAGCGTTGGACCTGCTTTCACCGGCGCCCTGAAAGGCAAAGAGCTGGTTAAGATAAGCGAAATCGGCAATAACCCGGCCCGCCTGGAAGAGCGCAAAAGAACGGTCGAGAACAGTCGGGGAGAGATGGTGGAGCAGAGTTTTAAGCTTCCCATCTGGTTTGAGCCCATGAGTTATGGCGGCACCCCCATGAACTCCGCCCTGGAAAAAGCCACCTCCAATGTGGTCAACTGGTTGGCAGAGCATCCGGATTGCTTTCCACCGATTGTCATCAATATTTCCGACGGAGAGTCCACCGACGGTGACCCCTTTCAATCCGCCTATGACCTCATGACTCTCTCCAGCTCGGATGGAGAGGTGCTCCTCTTCAACCTACATATATCTTCCTCCAACCACAGACCGATAGAATATCCCGACAATCCTGATTATCTTCCCGATCATCAGGCACAACTACTGTTCTCCATGTCGAGCACCCTGCCGGAATACATGCGAAAGATGGTGGAGAAAGAAGGGATACCGGTCTCTTACAACACCAGGGGCTTTGTTTTTAATGCCGACCTGGTATCTGTAATCAGATTCCTCGACATCGGCACCCGACCGGCTAACATGCGTTAGTGGGCAAGCCTGACGGAAAGAGATAGAGAGAATGACTTTCTTAGACTGCGACGCCTACAACATCCAAAAATTGGGATGTAGCGAAGAAGAATATGAAGACTGTTTTTGTGTTGGTGCCCTATCGGAGAACGAATACAGATTCGCCATAGCCGATGGAGCCACCGAAAGTTCCTTTTCCGGACTCTGGGCCGAACTACTTACCGAAGGATTTTTAAAAGATAATTCGGTAAGAGATCTCGCCCGCCGTTGGGCCGAGAAGGTAGATGCCCTGGAATTACCCTGGTATGCCAGGGAAAAAGCAGCAGAGGGAGCCTGGGCGGCATTCATGGGAATGACCCTGTACAAGGAGAGCCAGACCTATGAGTTGGCTTACCAGGGGGATTGCAACCTCTTTCACATAAGTGAAAGTAAGCTTCTCAGAGCGATCCCCATTGAGTTGAGCGCCGATTTTAACAACAGCCCCGAGCTAATCGGCTCTAGAGAGATACAAAGGAACAAGGAATTCGGCAATATTTCAGGAATTGTCCTGGAGAGAGGAAAATGGACCCCGGGAGACATTTTTTTCTTGATGACCGATGCCTTAGCTGCCTGGTATGTCCGCGGACTGGAAGCAAATTCTTCAGGGGATGTTCAAGAAAGAATTCTTACCCTTGAAAATCAGTCTGATTTTGAGAGACTGGTGCAGGAGCTGCGCGATTGCAGAGATGAAGATAATGTACCGGAATTGAAAAACGATGATGTCACCCTGATACGCATTCGTATAAACTGAACCGATGAACTCCATTTTTCACAACTTCTCCGACTCGGCTTTGAAAGTGATTCAACTGGCCCACCAGATAACAAATGAACTGGGCCATTCTATTACGGGGACAGAGCATATCCTCCTTGGAATATTGGCGGACGAGACCTGCATGCCTTCAAAAATAATGAAGTCGATGGGAATCACCTACAAAAAGACGGAAGAGGAAGTTCTCCGCCTTCAAGCAAGAGAGATTGGCACCGGATGTGATGGCTATGACTTCACCCCCAGGACAAAAGCCCTCATGAATCTAGCTTCGGAAAACACAGAAGGTGGCGAAGACAAAAACCTGGTGGAGCCGGAAGACCTTCTCCTGGCGCTGGTTAATATAAAACGCTGCACAGCGCAGAAGGTAATTCATGCTCTGGATATTGATCTTGAACTTCTCCTTCGTCGCCTTAACTCATTACCGGCTGCGAAACTAAGTGGAGATACAACCACGGATCAACTCTCCGAGCTTCACAAAAAAATCCGAGCAGGCTCCTTCGACACAGAAGAGGAAGATGATGAAGGACAGGAATTCGCTAATGATCAGATGATCGGATTCATAGTGGACCAAAAATATGAGATAGAAGAAGTCATCGGCCGTGGTGGCATGGGAGTAGTCTACAAAGTCAGACATCTGATTCTGGACAGACATTTC
This sequence comes from bacterium, assembly GCA_030431355.1. The sequence continues at coordinate 5,855 of JAUIJG010000175.1, read as the reverse complement.
GCCATCAAAATACTCCATCCATATCTGGCTTCCGACACACGCAACAAACGAAGATTTCAGCGCGAAGCCCAGGCGGCAAGCCGTCTCACCCATCCGAATCTTGCCACCGTCTTTGACTGGGATCTGCTGCTTGACGGTCGTCCCTATCTGGTCATGTATTGCATAGAAGGGATTAAACTCTCAGAGCTGATAGGCTCCCAGGAAAAAATACCGCTATCGATTTGGATGTCCATATTCATACAGATAAGCGAAGCTCTGGCCCATGCTCACAATAAAGGGGTGATCCACCGGGATTTGAAGCCCGGCAATATTATTCTCTCCCGGGAAGGCAATGTCTCCCACTTTGCCAAGATCGTCGATTTCGGCATCGCTAAACTTTTACATGAATCGACCGAGACAAAAGACCTGACGAAGACCGGAGAAGTATTCGGAAGTCCGCTCTACATGAGCCCTGAGCAATGCCTTGGTCATACAATAGACAATCGATCCGACATCTATTCATTTGGCTGTGTCATGTATGAAATTCTTACCAGCAGTCCGCCTTTCATAGGTGACAGCCTTTACGACACCATGAAGCGACACGTATCGGAGAAACCCGAAAAGATATCAAAGAGCTATGTCTTCGACGAGAAGCTACCACCGGAGTTGGAATATATTATTCTCAAATGCCTGAACAAAAATGCAGACGCCAGGCCCCAGAACATGGACGAACTAAAAACAGCTCTTGTTTTTATCAACAATCACTACTTCAAAAAAGAAAGCTGAACAAGCGACTCAGGCGCTGGAACGCTGCCTATCAGGTCTCACATCCTGAATAATAGTCTCTATCTTGGACAATAAACTACCCAGACCAACTCTTCCGGTGGCTGATGTAATCACCGGGTTCGGCACCTGGGGCATCAACCATTCGAGATCCTCTCTTCTGACACGGTCCGCTTTGTTCAATACCGTGATGATCGGTTTGTCCACCGCTCCCAGTTCGCTCAAAACGTCGAAGACAGAAACAATGTGCTCCAGGACATTGGGATGACTGGCGTCCACCACATGCACAAGTACATCACTGACCGCCACCTCTTCCAGGGTCGCTCTAAAAGCAGCGATCAGAGAAGTAGGCAGCTTTTTGATGAAACCAACCGTATCCGATATCAAAACCGGACTGTGATCCGGCAGCGTTGTCCGTCTCGTGGTTGGGTCAAGCGTTGCAAAAAGCTTATTCTCCACGAAAACATCTGACTTTGTCAGGGCATTGAGCAGAGTAGACTTGCCGGAGTTGGTATAACCGGTCAATGCCACCACCGGAATATTTTGCGAAATGCGCTGCCTTCTCTGGGTCTCTCGATAATTGCGAATCCGCTCAGTCTCTTTCTCGAGCTGATTTATTCGTGATCGGATTCTTCTTCTATCTATTTCAAGCTTGGTTTCACCAGGTCCCCTGGTACCGATACCACCACCCAGTCTACTGAGAATCTCCCCTTTACCGACAAGTCTGGGATAGAGATATTTCAACTGAGCCAGTTCTACCTGAAGCTTACCTTCTTTGGTTCTTGCTCTCTGGGCGAAGATATCCAAAATAAGCTCGGTACGATCCAGAATCTTTACTCCAATCATCTGGGCTAGCTTGGTCTGTTGGTTCGGAGTCAGCTCCGCATCCACCACCACCAGATTGGCGCCCAGCTCCTGCACCAAAAGGGCTACTTCCTGAACTTTACCGGAGCCCAGGAAATGTCCCGGGTGTGGTTTGTTTCTAGCCTGGGTTACCCGGGTGCAGATGGTAGCACCGGCAGTTCTTGCCAGTTGGGCAAGCTCATCGAGATCATCCTCCACCTGCCAGGCATCGTGCCCTTCGGAGATTAGAGCAACCAGAACGGCCCGCTCCTCTCCTTCCTGTACCTTGAGACCCGGAGCACGGGTGCTGAACTCTTGCTCCAGGGAACCTATAAGCTCTTCAAAATCATCTTCCTGTGCCCCCCTGGCGGTCACTGGAGGCAGCATTTTCCATAACCTGCCGTCATTATCCCTGCCGGGCAGCAGATGCGCGATATGGACCACATCGGCGAGCTTGGCCTGCTCACCCCGAGCCCGGGAGAATCCACCACCGGGATCCACCTTAATCTGGGCCAACAAATCCAATCTATTCCTGGCCAGGCATTGAAGACTGTCTTTGGTGAAAACTTCGCTGGCTCTCTCTTTGCCTGCGATCTCCTCACGGGCGTACTCCGAATCCCTCTCCGGACTCGGCGCACTGAGTTGAGTACTGATTATTCGATGTCCGCACAATCGTCCCGGTCCAACTCTTACCCCCTTCAACTCGGGCATGTTGACCTTACCTGGATTACCAACAGTCACGTTGACTACTTGGCCTCGCCGGTTTACTACGACTGAAACTGGATGTCCTGTGTTGTGTGAAATTTCCGCTACCGAATCGGCTAAATCAAGGGTGAGAATCTTGTCCTTCGGAATTCTCTTGGAAAGAATCTTATTGAGCTGTTTTAGTTCCGATTTTTTCAGGCCTTTGACATTGGCTAAATCAAGTTTGCCTTGCAAATGAAGATGACCTCCTTTGAGTCAGGGTTCACAAGAATATTGAAAGCGGATTGTATTTGGTAAGTCTCACAATGCAATCATACCCTTATTTATCAGCAAATTCACCCTTATTTAATCTGGAGAGCCCAATTCCAGGAGATTTTACCTTGGCATCAAAGCGAGCTTGAGAAGCCTGTAATCGCAAGGGATCCTGAAGATCATCTTCAAGGCAATGAAAGTGAATTCCCGGGGATTTCTCCAGGGACCTACATATGCGGTCAATATGGTCGTAACCCGTCCAGCATATACAGCGGAAGCAAAAGGCTTTTACATTCCGGGCATAAGATGTATACAATCGAAGTAGGAAAGTAATTTCAGGTGATGGATTTGAAAAGATTTTTACTGAGCGCTTTGTCCCTTTGCCTTTTAACCTGGGCTATCCCTTCAGAGCTATCAGCGCAGGACCTGCCGCCGGAACCTGAGGCGGAGGGTCCGTCTACCGTGGAAGCGCCCATCGAGACCCCGGCTGAAACAGCCTCCATACCTGAACATTCAGTGGTCGAAGGTCCCCTGCAAGAGCAAAGACAACAGCTCTACAATCAGATCCAGGCAGCCAAGGCAAGCGGCATCGGCATCAAAAATTACATGATGGCTTTCGACTATGTGGAAGGGATGGCTAAACGGAACGAGAGTGAAGATGCCATCAAAAAAAGAATGGTTCCTATCATCAGCGCCCTGGCCAACCAACTGAAGACAAAAGAGTACTTAAAAACAAAACCGCCGATAAGCGCCGGATCTGACCAACCGCTTCTAGCTCCCGGACAAAATTTGCCGGAAAATCTGCGCATGTTCGGTGGTCTGGGAGGCAACCAGACCCAGGATTTGATCCGTCGTGTTCTCGAGAAGCAAGGAACTGGTGGTGGCTTGCCGGCTGGACTACCGGACGGTCTTCCTAAAGATCTACAGAACGGAATTCCAGCTGGAATCGACCCGAACATGATCAAAGAGAAACTAAAAGATCCAAGAGTCAGAGAATTGCTCAAGAAATATCAGGGTGGGAACTAACTCTCTGATTGCGTTAAACTGAAAAAATGTCAGTAAAATCCGTACTTTTAGTATCACTCGCTCTGGTTTTGCTCTACTCTTCCGGCTCAATTTTATGGTCCGAGTACGAAGCAAAACAATGGCCCCAGACCGAAGCAGTCATTTTATCGGTGGAGGCAAAAGTAAAAGATTCGGTTCTAATAGATCAACGTCATCGAGTTCCGGAGGTTCTGTACACCTATGAAGTCGCCGGTGCAACATACAACAGCAACCGAGTAAGCCTTGACCCTGAATATCTAAACGAGATCTATAGCACCTTCGGACTGGAACACCCCAATGAACGCTATAAAGTCGGGGAGGCATTGATAGTGCACTATAATCCTTCCGCGCCGGGAGAGGCGATATTGAGGGAGCATGTATCAAGACCTGTCTATTTTGTCTTCATGGTGGGAACTTTACTTTTCTTCGGCAGTTTACTATCCATGCTCTCCTCTAAAGAAGAGGACTAACACCTGTCATCGGTGAGAGCTCTGTGCCTGAGCATGGATCGGTCTCCGGACTCTCCGCATACCCTTGGAGTAGGCAAAACTTTTGAAGGGTTGAGCTTAAAACCAGGATCGAAAACCTCTTTCACGGCTTCCTGCATGCGAAGATCTTCTTCACTGAAAACCAGAGGCATCTCGTGCAATTTTTCAATGCCGATTCCATGCTCACCGGATAAGGTACCACCGAGGTCTACACAAAGTTTTAGAACTTCTCGAGCAGCTTCAATCACTCTTCTCACTTCATCAGGTCTATCTTTATGATAAAGAAGGCAGGGATGGAGATTTCCATCTCCGGCATGATAGACATTGGCGATTAGAAGATCATACTTCTTGCCGATGGAAGCGATGGAGGAGATTGACTGCGCTAGTTTCGAACGTGGTATCACTCCGTCGAGGACATAACCATGGGGAGCGATTCTTCCCAGGGCACCGAAAGATCTCTTTCTCGCTTTCCAGATATTGAGACGCTCTTCTTCATTTTCAGCCCAGCGGACCTCCGATAGTTCATGCTCTTTGAGGCAGGTCTCCACCAGCTGTCTCTGTACCTTAATACCGGCCTCCGGTCCGTCCAGCTCAACTATCAATAGAGCTTCCGCTTCCCGGTTCAAACCTAAATGCAGATAGTCTTCCACCGCATTAAGAGTCAGTCTGTCAATCATCTCCATGGCCGCGGGTATTACGCCTGCTGCCACTATATTAGATACCGCCTCTCCGCACTTTTCGATGGTGGGAAAGTAAGCAAGCATCGTCTCTACTGCTCGAGGTCTTGCGGTTAGTTTTAGAACAGCTTCTGTGACGACGGCAAGGGTTCCTTCCGATCCCACCACCAACCCCAACAAATCCAGGTCCGGGTTATATCTGGTGCTACCGACACCGAATTCAACCAATCTGCCGTCATAGAGCACCGCTTTTAGTGAAAGGACATGTTCCACGGTCATACCGTATTTAAGACAATGGGGTCCCCCGGCATTCTCCGCTATATTTCCACCGATGGTGGACGCTATCTGACTGGAAGGATCCGGGGCGAAATAGAGCCCCCAGGGACCGGCAGCCTGGGAGACCGAAACATTGGTAGCACCGACTTCTACCCGGGCGGTTCGATTGAGACTATCTATAGCGAAGATGCGCTTCATTCTGGTCAATACCAGACTTATGCCGCCATTAACGGTGGTGCTGCCACCGGAAAGTCCGGTACCGGCTCCCCGGGGAGAAACAGGATATCCATAAAGAGAAGCCAATCTCATCACCTCCTGAACCTCAGCGGTGGAGCCAGGCAGGATAACAAGATCGGGTCTTGCCACATCCAGGGTTTCGGCATCACATTCATAGACACAAAGATCTTCCGGCTGGTGAAGGACATGGTCCGACCCTACCACCGCCGCAAACTGATCAATAATTTCGGTCCTGTTCATAGGACAGAGATCATAACCGAATTAGTAGCCAATGTCCCTATCTCTGCGGAATTGTCTCTTTATCGTTGGTTGTGTACTTGAAGCCCTGAACATTGTTGTAGTTCCAGAGGAAAGTACCGGTCTTCTCCACAGTCATTCGCTGGGACCCCTGGGGAAATGTAAGAATCGGGTTTCCGTTCATAGACTTCAGAACGCCGAATATCATTGTATTGAAAATAAGATTGGGACTTCTTTGAATCAGCCTTACATTGGTAATCTGACCATTTCTTGTAACTGTATAAGCTACCCGAGCGGCCAGGGGACGACTTCTTTTGAAAGCGACCCTGGCAAG
>JAUIJG010000174.1 GCA_030431355.1 bacterium | reverse complement strand
TCTCTATTACGTGCGCTCAATTCCCCCGACTTTTTTGAATGACCTGGGCAACTTCATCAGCCAGGGACCCTGGGTGTTATCCGGGGCTAAAAGAGGATATTTGTTCATCACCCTGAGCACCATGGCCTTTGCAATGGTGGTGTTGTTAGTCGTCTGGTTACGCCGCAGGGGGCTGGAGCTAAAACAAAAAGAAGTTGAACACTTCAAAAGAGAGTTGGAGATTCGTAAGAAAGCTCTGGAACACCTCACCCAGGAGTTGGAAGCCCAGAAGTCCCGCAAGCAGATGTTGGAGAAAGAGGCTGATCAAGCCTATCGACGTGCTGTCGGTCTGAAGCATGCCCTTGAAAAGTTAAGGGACGCGCTGATCGGGAAAGTGCAACAATCCGCCCAGGCTCAAATGGCGGACCAGAACGGTCCCGGGTTGAGGGTGAGACCTCCGGTGCATCCCCAGAGTTCTATTTTGGAAGAGATCGAGGAGTTGATTCCGAGTCTAAGTGAAAACGCAAAAGTGTTGAAAGATCAGGCCGGTGTTTTACATGAATACTGCGCTACTCTGGAAAACCGCCAGGTTGAGATGCAAAGAATAGTTGATAACGCCTTCAAGCAAGCCTCCAGTTTCGGCGGTGAGAATCGTCCCTCATATATGGATATGAGTCCCAAATAATATTGGCTGCATCGGAGGCCCTGTCTCGAAAGTCCCATCATTTGGTCTTTGTGGTCGATGACTGCAAGTTATGAGGACATTATCAAGACGCCTGATATGTATATAGTGTTTTTATCGTGATAAGCTTATTTAGTGAGAGGACCATTTAACTAGACTCGCAGCCTTGAAAGAGGTGCGCAGTTTTTTTAGTTAAGCAAATAACCCCGGTGGTTAGATGCAGCCTTTCAGATTTTGGTACGCACAATTTCAATTCGACTTTCGGTCTGACAAAAGAAACAACAACACAAAGATGACTTCCGGTCAGAACAATAGACAACATTTAGCCCTAAAAAGCCTTCAACAAGCCAGTAGCGAGCCCGTTTACAGACGGGGTGTTCAGTACTACCGGCGCAAGAAGGTTCTTAAATACGAAGAGAACGATACCGCCAGCCAGGTTCACGCGCTGGTCATTGGTTCTGAGCCTCAACCCTACCAGGTGGACGTGCTCATCAACAGCGAAGAGGATTTCAAAGCCGAGTGCTCCTGTCCTTATTTCGAACCAATTTGTAAGCATTCGGTGGCCGTGGTTCTCACCCATATAGCTCGCAGTCATCCTGGAATCAGGTTCGACCTGCAGGATTCGGACCGGCGCAACGGGCAGAGTGCTAAAGCCCCTAAGGCGAAAGACTATTTGGATGATCCCCGGGCGGAAGGGGTAGAAGCTGACCAGGAATCTTTTGAGCTTGGCATTCTTATCCTGGAAAAACCCCTTGCTCTTATCGTAGGTGTGGTGCCTGAAGAGGTGGAAGGGAAAGTCAATATTCTGAAAGTGCCTCCCCAGATTCTCAACAGCCTTGAGAAAGAATCTAAGATCTGGAAGCTCACCCGTTATCTCACCGACCTGCCCCAGACAACCAAAGGCCAGGCCGGCGGTCATCGAATCCCCAGGGGGGATGAAGGTATTGTCATAGGCCACCTTGGTCTTTGCTCAAAATTGATCAACACAACCACTGATGAGGAGATCAAGTTCTCCGATGAATCTTTGAAGCCTGGTGCAATCCTTTCCGAGACCGAGAACGGCGAAATTCTCTTCCGATTGCAAGGACTGAAGCAGGACGGTAGCCCCATTGAGGAGCCGGTGTTTTTCCTGGGCGCATCCTCCTGGGTGCTCTCCAAAACAGAGTCGACGTTCTATCCGATAGACGTAAGCGCGCTCCATAAGATGTTCCAGTATTTTGACAGCTATGGCGAGATGACCATAAAACTAGATGTGGTGCCTCGACTTCTGGCGGATTTGCCAATTTTCCGCAAGCGTATGGCTATCAGTCTGGATGAGACTACAGCTCCGTTCCCAATTTCAATTACCGAGCCTCCAAGAGTGATCATCAGCCTCAGCGAGAAAAAAGGCGCAGCGGTGATGAATGAAGAGAACGAGTCAGCCATAGAGCTTTGCCTTGGTTTTAAATACGGTGATCTGGTTCTTCCTTCCCGGGATGAGACCAGCGCTGTTGAGTCAGAGAAGTTCACCAGAACTATCTCTGATTCGGGACAGAGTGTATGGGTTGAACGTCTCTGGGAAGAGGAGAGCCAGGTTCGACTGTTCCTCACCAATTTGCAGCCGGAGAGAACGGTGGTGGATCGCTTCTTCTTTGAGGGAGAGCCTGCCCTGGAGACACTCTATTACCTTTCATCGGAACAGTGTAGTGATTGGGAGATTACCGGTTGGGAGAAGCTTAAGAATTACAGGGTCAGACCGGAAGAGCTCTCGGTTCGCGCCGATCTTTCCTTGAAACAGGACTCTTTTAAATTCGACTGTGATTTGATTCTCGAGACCCAGGGAGAGAGAGTTGGACTGGAGAGAGTTCTACCCTGCCTATTCACCAATAAAAACTTCCTGCAACTGGACAATGGCGAATATGTGCGGATTCCCTCGGCAACTCTGCTCGGGTTGCTCAAGGCTGTTGGTCAGGGTGACGCTGGAGAAAGACCTCTTTATCAAGCTTTGAGCGTCTTACATGCTCTTGAAACCCATGAGATCAAGGTTAATTGCGACGAAGGCTTTGAAGAGTTCATCAACAAGATTCACCACTTCCAGGAGTTGGAAAATCTCAATGTGCCTGGATCTTTCAAGGGCGAACTTAGATCATATCAAGAAGAGGGATGTAACTGGCTCGGCTTTTTGAGAGAGTATGGACTTGCTGGAATTCTGGCCGATGATATGGGTCTTGGAAAAACTATTCAAGCTCTAGCTCTGCTTTTGCACCACTACAAGTCCAAGAGCAGCGCCAAAGCTGACAAGCGTCAACCTTCTCTGGTGGTGGCTCCAACCTCGGTTGTTTATAACTGGTTGAGCGAAGCCAATAAGTTTACGCCGGAGCTTTCCACAGCGCTTTATCTCGGCAGAGATCGAAATGAGCTACTGGCTAAATTGCTCAAAGATCGAGCTAAGAAGCCGGATGTCATTTTCACTACATACGGTATTATCCGCCGTGACTATGAAGAGCTTAAAAAAGTCCAGTTTGAGTATCTAATCCTTGATGAGGCACAGAACATCAAGAATCCGGAGTCTGTTGGTGCCGTTGCTGCCAAAAGCTTGAAAGCATTCCACCGTATAGCTCTCTCCGGTACGCCGGTGGAGAACCGTCTCAAAGAGCTCTGGTCTCTATTTGATTTCCTGATGCCGGAGTTTCTCGGAAACTACAAAGATTTCAACGAGACTTACGAGCGTCCCATTGAAGCCGGTCTGGATGGAGCAGGCTTGAAGCTCCGTAAGATCGTTCATCCATTTGTTTTAAGACGGCTTAAATCCCAGGTGGAAAAGGACTTGCCGGAGCGCACGGATATTGTTCATCTCTGTGAGTTCGACGAGGAGCAACGCTCTGTTTACCTGGATGTTCTTGATGAATGCCGTGAAACTGTTTTCAGCGAGATAGCCAACAAGGGTCTGGGACGTGCCCACATGTCAGTTCTCCACGCTCTGCTGCGGTTGCGGCAAGTGTGTTGCGATCCTCGCCTTCTCAAAAACCTGCCTCCGGAAAAACTGGCACCGTCTGCCAAATTAGAGACTCTTATCCACTTGATTCATGATATCGTCGATGGTGGCCATAAAATTCTTATCTTCAGCCAATTTGTCCAGATGCTTTCTCTTGTTCGAAAAGAGTTTGAGAAAGACGGCATAGTGTACGAGTATATCGACGGACAGACTCCTGCTAAAGCTCGTCTTGAGAAAGTGGAGCGGTTCAACGAAGATCCAGATATACCGGTCTTTCTTATCAGTTTGAAAGCTGGTGGTACCGGACTCAACCTGACCGGTGCCGACTATGTTATTCACTATGATCCATGGTGGAACCCGGCGGTGGAGAATCAGGCTACTGACAGGGCCCATCGTATCGGTCAGACTCGCCATGTGTTCAATTACAAACTGATCACCCGCGGTACGGTGGAAGAGAAAATCCTCGCATTGCAGCAGAAGAAAAAGGAGCTGGCCGAGCTTGTCATCGGCGGCGATGAAGGGGTTGCCAAAGAGCTTACCCAGGAAGATCTGGAGTTTCTCTTCTCTTTCTAGAGAACAGTACTTATACTGCAGGTTGCGTTCTAGTTAAAGTCTCTTGAGCTTGATAGGCGATCACTGGATCTTCGTCATCTCTAAGCGTCTCTAGTACAACTGTATTGGTGTAGGGATTTTCCGCCAGGGTAAACCTGACTGTGGGACTGTCGTCGAAACTTAGTGGCGTGACGGCGATGTTTGCTGTATTAGGGTTTGTCGCCAGAGCCAACCGGACCTCTTTATTACCGTGTTTGGCAAGTCTGTTCAGGACTTCTCCGGAGGTATTAGGATTGGTGGCAATCCGTCTTAGCAATTCAACATTTGATGTGTTTTCAGAAATGGTTTTTAGAACAGTCACCGGTGTTCTGATGTCACTTGCTATCAACTTCATCAGGCTATCATTGCTGAAGTCTTGGTATTGCTGCGACATGCTCCTGATGTATTCAAGGGCTCTTCTACTTTCGTCCATTGAGATAAATCTGTTAGTCATCTTAGGTCTCCTTGCAAAGCCGCAAAGTTATTGTTCATCCATCTGAGTAGTTGGCTTGTCCAATAGCGGTTGGATTATTGGTCTACTCAAAATCTAGCGCAAGTTTCGTGAAAGGTGCCTATACTTTTGTATACTCAAACTGATAAATTTGGCCGCTTCTGTAGATTATAAACATCGCCGTTTCTTGAGTTTTAGGCGATTTGCCGACGGTTTCTAGTCTTTGTTGAGAAGTAAACTCAGTTCGGTTGAGAAACCGTGATCGTCGTGAAGTTGTCCATGAACTCAGTAAGGGAGAGCTGGAAGTAGCCGCCTGGATAGTTACTGGTGCTACCATCGGTGTCGCGTATTGTCAGGGTGCCTCCCTGTCCGGGATTTGTTGGCGATTTGTTGGGGCTTAAAATATTGTCTGGTTATTGCTTACACTTAGATGTGAAGTCTTTTTTCTATCTCTTCTGCCGGGGTGTCAGGAAAGAGGCCGATCCATTCGTTTACCCATTCGCAATCGTAAAAGTATATCCATGCTGTGTGAGGCCAGCCTGCTTCATCACATAGCCTGGAAATGAGGGCTTTTGATTGTAGTACGTCCGTTAAGCAGAGGTCGAGGAAAATCTCTTTTCTTCCTTTTCCACTTGATACCACGCAACCAAGCTTGGCTTTTCGAAGTTCTTCGTCGACGAGATCTTCGAACTCGTTTGCTTTGTCTAGAGAAAACGCTTTCGCTTCCTGATTGTCGATTTTGATGAAACAGAACTTCTCACCGTTCTTTGAAAATCTTTCAGAATAGAAGCCCTTGTTGAAAAACTGTTTGCTCAATTCAGGATCGCCACACACTATGGTGATCCTTCCAATACTATTAACAGTATTTATTTGGAGGACTGTACTACTTTCCGGTTGTTCTTGATTGAAGTAATAGTCATCGGGCAGTGAATTGAGAATCTCAACTTTCTTATCTTCAAACGTCTTTGCTAAATTGGACGCCGCCTGACTTGTCTCTGTCCCGGTTTCCGCAGGCTTTGTCTGAACAATGCCAACCCACTTCTCAAGATTCTCTTCTCCGAGCACAGCTTCTATCAAAAGAAATGCGCTGCCTAGATCGCCCATCGCATTTTCGCTCTTGAAATTTGCAGAACTGATTGTGATATCAATTTTTTGCCTTCTTCCACTTCGCAAGTAGCGTTGAAGTTGGGAATAGGCGCTACTCCTTTGCTCTCCAGGGCTTGATTAACAATTCCTGCTGGTAGCGCTTCCCTGTACTTCTGGAATTTCCAGTTATCAAAAACCGGTGCTTTTTCTATGAGCGTGGCAATAACAGGTCTTAGTTCCCGATAGGATTCGGCTGTGATGGTAAAGATTGCCGGATTACCTTCACTGCCGGGACCAATTTCCCAGGAGATATTCCCGTCAATCGGTTTGAGGTTGTCTGCTACCCAGTTCAAGGCAAAAGTAGGATATTCAGGGTTGTTATCTGGGACTAGTTCGTCTTTGTCAATATTGAAGGCAGCCCAGAACGCTTCGATTTTATTCAGGGTCTGTTTTTTGAGGTCTAGCTCTTCCTGATTCGTTTCATCCGCAAATACCCAGCGATGGTGTCTTCCGGAATAGACCGAGGAATTTTTCTCGTCCAGCCACTTCAGTAACTTGCTTCCTATCTGTTTGCTGCATGACATCAGAAGTATTGCGCCCAAGCATATCGCGGCGACAGTAACTAGAGTGAGTTGAATTTGATTGTTCATGGTGTGTCCTAATGATATCAGTATTCATTTAAGTGATTTAAGTGATTTCTATAAAGCGATAAATCCGTCAGATCAATTGTGGATCTTCCATCAATCACTAGTTCCGCCATGGCTTCACCGATTGCTGCCGAGTGTTTGAATCCGTGCCCGGAGCAAGGAGAGGCAAACCAGATGTTTTTAGAATCCGGCAGTCTATCAATTAGGAATCCCGCATCACTGGTGGTGGTATACATACAAACCGAACTTTTGATGCACTTTTGGGAAATTCCTTTGAACAGTGGCGATACATAGGTCTTGTGCATGTCGGATATTTCTGTTTTTGAAACGGATCTGTCAATTTCCTCCGGCCCGGATATGGACAGTGTTAAGTTTTCAGCGGATACTTTCAGCCCGCCGCTGGGACCATCGATGGCTGGAAATCCATAGACGCCCCTGGATACACCCGGCGGCTCCCAGATAAAAACCGGAAATTTTTCTTTTGTGTACATCTCGTGGGCGGCGGAGACATCAAACCAGTAAAGTACCTGTCTGTATATTTTAAACAGGTCTTGTTTGCTGTTGAGGAAGTCTTTTATCCAGGCACCGGCAGTAATGACAGCGTTATTTGCTCTATACAGACTACTTTCAGTTTCTACTGTCACCGTACTACTATCGTCTATTCGAAGCACTTTTGTGTCGCATAAAATAGTTGCACCATGTCTGCTGGCTAGCTCCAGATTGGCTGCAATACAGTTCTCCGGCCGCAAAAAGCCGGCATCATATTCATAGTAGCCGGCTTCATTTTTTTGTATGGTCAGTTGGGGAAATCTTCTGTTCAGTTCATCGGCATCTAGAAGGTCATGTTTTATCTTGAACTTCTCTGCGGTATCAACCGTGGTTTTAAAAAAGTCTTTTACATGTACCTGGGCGAAAGTCGATTCACTTGAGATAACAATCAGTCCGGTTCTGGTAAACAGATCGCTTCTTCCCAGTTCATCTTCCATCTCTTTCCAAATTTCATGGGAGCGCATTACCAGGGGGGTATAGTGACTGCCTTCCCCTATGGCTAATCTGGTTATTCTGGTCTCTCCATGGCTAGAACCCTGCTGGTGCGGTGGAGAATATCGGTCAATTCCTAAGACCTTAAGTCCGCGTTTGGCTAACTGCATCAGGGTAGCAGAGCCCATGGCACCCAGTCCCACAACTATTGCATCATATTCCGCCATACTTTTGTCTTCCCTCGATAGACTGATTTAGAGGAAAGGTCCTTCTCTAAGCTGCTTTGCCAGCTTATACCATCTCTTTTTATAGTCTATAACCGCAGCGATCCACTCTGCGAATTGCGCCCTGGTAACCGGGGCTTGCAGATTAGTTGTGTCCGCAAGAAGTGATACATGGACGGTGGTTCTAGCCGGGAGGTGAAGGTGTCGACTCTGGGCGATTGTCTGGAGTTCGCTTGCTGTCAGCGGAGCACTTGGCCGGAAACTAAAATCCTGGTCCAATCTCATCAGATCTTTGTGAACAACCTGATAGATAAACGTGGCGAAAGGATGGTCTTCATCAACATCTTTTATGAGGAGGTTTGCTGATTTGGATATATCGAGCACCCGACTTATTATCTTTGCCACCATCTGCCTGGAGATCGGTTTGTCCGGATTGAAGTGTAGAGTGTCTGTTTCACCACCCATGATACCGGCCATGGAAAGTAGTTGAATTTCAGAAAAGCATGGATGATTTACCGGCACATCGTCGAACCAATAGATCGGCTCTCCCTCTTCTACTAGTTTTTTCTGAACGGTAAGGAGTTTTTCCTTGTCTTTGAATATCTTGTAAGGCAGAGTCGAGGATTTCAGTGATTCCCTGGCTAGTAATCCGCTGGCCGTGCCGACAGCCCACTCCACCGGTTGTAAGCGATAGGATCCGTTCGCCAGGTGGGAGACACCGATATTTTTGCAAGCGGGTAGAAGATTCTCCGCGTCTTTCGGGATTAGTGATCCCAGGGGGATCTGGAACGGCAGTGTTTGTTGGGCGGCGCCTTTTTCCTGGGGACCATGGATATCTATTGGGTAATGTCCGATTCCAACGCTGTCCTTATAAAAACGTGCTCGGGCGGTGGTGTGGAACTGCGCGCCGATGTCATTTTCCAGGACCATCTTTTCCGGAACGATGCGTCTTGACTCCCGGATATAAGGAAATTTTGACATGCCGTCGGCACTCTGAAGAATATCTTCTCTCAGCTTTAGCTCCGGGTAGCCGATTTTGCCGTCATCCCTTGGGGCTTCAGTTTGTAGCCAGTATAGAAAACCAAGACTGATGTTCTTAGCGTCTCTTAGATGTTTGACCATGGTGTCTGGGTCTGTGTCCAGGATATTTCTATCGGAAACATCATTCGCCTCCCAATTGATCATTGCTATATCATTGCTGTAAGCAAGATCCTGGAATACGCCACTGTCTATGAGGCGCCGGTATGTCCAGAAGGGAAGCAGTTCTCTTCCATCTTTTCTTGTCACCTCGAACATCTTGTAGCCGAGCATTTTAAACTGGCCGGAGGCTTTGAATTTCTCATAGTCGTCAGGCTTTTCTATGGTGTGGTTCTGGTCCGGGCAGAATTCGACCACGAAAGGAAATATGTAATCCTGCACCCAGTCCGGTTTCGGTTCGGTTGCAGCGTGGGGCTCTCCAGTGATATCTTTCCCTTCCTCCCCGAATCGGTAATTGAGCCCACAGAGGGGAAGAAGGTCACCAAGTTCGGTGGCATCAAGAATTAGCTTCGCTTTAAACTCCGTCACTTCACCGTTGTCGAGGTTGATGGCGGTCAGAGATTTGACTTTGACCCGGTCGTTTTTCAGTAGTTGCTTCTCGGCTGATACCACTCTGGTGCGGTGAAATATCTTGAGCTTCTCTTCTCTAACAGCTTGTTCCAGCATCGCATCCAACGCGTAGAGACCCACTTTGGGTTCAAAGGAGAGTCTGGAGACCCAGCAGTTGCCTGGGTTGAAAAACTCTCCTCCGAAGCCTTCTTTGACCGAGAATCGGTCAAGATAGTAGTTTCGAATAAGCTCTCTAAATTTGAGGTAATGGCTGGAGGCACCGCTTGTCTCAACCAGGGCATTTTCATCGAGGGCTGAGACTCCCTGGCTTGTTACCTGTCCGCCTAACCAGTTTGTCTCTTCAAGTAAGCAGACTTTGGGACGTCTTTTGCTCCCCTTTTCGCCGTTTAGGTTGCGGGTCAGGGCATGGGCAGCAGCCAGTCCACCTAATCCTCCACCGGCGATTAGCACATCACATTTAACAACCTGGTCCGGTTTGTCTATCTGGAATGTTTTGATTGCTTTTTGAGCATCTTTAACATCCAGGGATTGAATGTCTACGACCGTGAGTCTATTTTGACGGTGGGAGTTTTCGCTGGATGTCATTGGCTCTATCTGGGTTGTCCGGGGTGCCTGGCAATTTGCTGGAGATGGGGAGTATAGATTGAAAATAATGACGGTTAGAAATGCAAGTTTTTCTAAAAATTGGTTTTGCTTGAATAGCATTTTTCGACTATACAGAATATCCTATTGAACACTTACTTGGAAACCTGGAATAGACCTTATTTTTTCCGGCGTACTAATTGAAATTATGGAGAGTAGTTTAAAAATGTCCGTTTTGAAAGCGCCTTCGATTGAAGAGAGTGTGTTGGAAAAAGCCTCCAGAGTCAAACTCCTGTTGATGGATGTTGATGGTGTTTTGACCAATGGCAAGCTTTATTATGTCCCGGGGCCGGATGGTAAGCCCAGCGAATTCAAAGGATTTAATTCTCAGGACGGTCTCGGTATTCATATGCTTCACGCCTCCGGAATTAAGACCGGAGTAATCAGCGGTCGGGATTCAGTGGCGACCACCGAACGGGCACGAATTCTCAACATGTCCCATGTCTATCAGGGGCACCAGGAG
>JAUIJG010000173.1 GCA_030431355.1 bacterium | reverse complement strand
GTGAATAGACAGTTTGATCTGGAATGTCATCCACTGCTCATCCAGGAGAGCCTTGGCAAAGATGAGAATTTAAAAGAGGCAATCCAGTCAAATCCCGGTCTTAGAATTCCAGGAGCCTTTGATCAGTTTGAAATCTGCGTTCGAGCAGTGGCAGGACAACTAATATCGGTAAAGACAGCAAGTTCAATCTGCTCCAGGCTCGTAGCATCTTTTGGAGAGAAGATTTCAGATCCGACAACACCCCTGACCAGAAGTTTTCCTTCACCAGATACGGTTGCAAAGATTGAGGAGCAGGAGCTGAAAGAGGCTTGTGGTCTGACACTAAACAAAGCCAGAACGATTATTGAATTAGCAAGAGCGATCGAGAGGGGCGAACTCAGGCTTGACTCAAATTCAAATCAGAATCCACTTCCTATCTACAAACAACTGCAAAAGATTAAAGGTATCGGTCCCTGGACGGCAAGCTATATTGCCCTGCGCACCCACCTCGATCCTAACGCCTTCCCTTCAGGCGATCTTGTAGTCCGAAAAATCCTTGGAAGCGACAACATAGATGAGCTGGAGCAAATGTCTCTAAACTGGCAACCCTGGAGATCCTACGCAACTATCTACCTATGGTCTAAACAGGAGAACTGAACCATGAATTTCTACCATTGTTACCAGAGCCCTCTGGGAGAACTTCTGATAACGGGCAAAGAGAAAGGTGATCATATCTTTCTAACCGGAATATACTTTGAGAGTCATCGCCACGTTGATGTTAGCGCCATGAAGGAAAACAGCTGCTTAAATTCGGAGAAATTCAGCGAAACCATAGGCTGCCTGGACAACTACTTTAAAACGGGTCGCATAAATCAGAAGGACCTGCCGAAGATGCTACTCTCTGGTACCGACTTTCAAAAATCAGTCTGGAATCAGCTTCTCAAAATTCCTTCATCCGCCACCACAACATACAGCAACCTTGCCACCAAACTCGGCAAGCCGAATTCCCAAAGGGCAGTGGGAAGCGCCGTGGGAAAGAATCCTGTATCTATCTTGATTCCCTGCCATCGGGTCCTGGGCTCCGGCGGCAAGCTCACCGGCTATGCCGGAGGACTCCCACGAAAAATGTGGCTGCTTGAACATGAACAGGCCAATCTTAAGAATGAGAGCTTTGCGGAAGTTTATAGTTCTGTGCCAAAACCTGCTCAAGTGTAGGAGAGGAATTCATAGTAGAAGACTGCGGGGAAGAAGTCTGCGGGTTGCCCTGACCTATTACACACCCATGTCTACTCATATTAGTCTCGGCTTCGCCCCTGTTCCCCTGACCACAACGGAGAATACATTCTTCCACAAAAGAGAGGAAGCCTTCAGTGCCTAAGATCTCCTTCAATCTTCCCATCAAGAGAGCCTGACTGGAGTGCTTACTCCAGAAAGGCAGGTCTTTATCGACGCGGAAAAATGCCTTGGGATTTAGCTCCCTTGTATAGTTCCTCTGCTCAAACAAAAGTTCCTGTTCCGGATTCATCAGAGCTATTAAATCCGAACCCATAGAATCTTTCATGCCTTGAGCATGCAAAAAATTACTGAGATTGTCAGGATTCCGGACAATGGCATGAGCCATGGCGTCCACCGTTTGAAGGATCTCAGGACTTATAGATGGCACGCCGAAGTGACGCTTCCTCGCTCTTGTGTCGCAGACAAGATGAGCCCCGGCCAGTAACAAATACAGGGCATCGCTATTGATACCATACAGCTCCAACACAAGAACCTCTAGAGCGGCTCTTGCAAGGGTTCGACTGGATGAGGTCACTAGAGAGCCTACTCCGGTCAGCAAAGGCGAGATACCTAGAAGTCCGGAGAATCGCGCCCCGGTGAAATTCAAAGCAGCTCCTAATCTGACCACCAAGCTTTGTACCCTGGCACTCTCTTCCGAGAGTAATGGTAGAGGGCACTCTTCAAGAATAAAATGATTGAGGTTGGTACCAGCCATCCGACGCCTGACAACAAAATCAAACAGGAAACTATTGAACACCGCAGTCAAGATCAACTGCAACTCCAAGGCTCGAGGAGGATAGCCTGCGTCAGCCATCGGAGAGTCTTTCGTGAGGGGACAAAAATAAAAAACTGGAACAGAATTACCGCAAGGAACTTCATAGAGACAAGAGGCGATCATTGTACGGCTATTGGTATCACTTCCCACTGCAAGGAAACCGGTTTTCAAACCTCGAATCGCTTTAGAATCAACAAAATCCTGCAGGCTTACCAGGTACTGGGGAGCGATCTCATCTTTACACTGGTCCGGCCTGGCGAAATCTATTGACTGCCAAACAGCGGAACGTCCTTTTCCGCTCACCCATCTCTTCTTACTTGCGTTGAATTGACCAATCATTCGACCTTCATACAGAGGCAGATAGATTGATTCTATCTCCTCCACATTCAAAAATTTACTTCCGTCCCGGCAGAGAACAGAAGAGTGCTTCAGCTCACTTTCCCTGGCAGGTCTCCAGGGACCGGACAACCAATTTCCATGCCGGTCGCAGAGATATCCACGCCGCTCCAGATTGTCACGTTCGACAAACTGCTTGGAATCGAGGGTCATATCAAACTCACGGCGATAGGCCAATCTATAATCCCCATAAGAGGCCTCTCCCAAGTACTGGGAACGAGAATAGATTTGCTCCAGGAATTCCATAGTGGACCTGCTTTCGACCTCAAGCAAAATCCTGCTACCCGGACTAAAAAGGTGGATATTATTGACACCATAAACGGTTCCGCTGCCAACTTCAGAGACATTTGAATCTGACTGCGAGGATGGACCGCTGTGATAGAACTCCACATCTATCCCCAGGGTCTTGCCTCCTTTCCGCACCAGAAACTGACAATACTTAAAAGACCTGTGGATATCGAAAAGTCCGTCATAATTTTCATATCCGCGTAAAGATATCCAGGTGCATTGCTCCAAAAGATGCTTTCTCAAAGGAGCTGCGCCGCGATCACAGTAGATGCCCGCCGGCACCAAATAAGATAGCACGCCTCCATCTTTAAGCAATGAGAGACCCGCTTCCACAAAGTACTTATACAGGTTGGCATCTCCCCGGCCCCGGCACTTATAGTGTTTTTTGTAAAAACCAGCATCTTCTTTAAACTGCCGATTGAGTCTCTGCCACTCAAATTCCACTTCGGGACTCCGTTCAAATATAAACCGCTGAGCTTCCAACGCTTTTTGTTTTCCATAAGAATAAAAGTCACAGTCATAGAGAACAAAAAACTGACGGGAGTCGAGTTTTGCTATCTCCCAGGGTGGGTTGCCGAGTACGACATCAAACTCCCCTTCCCGTGGAAATTCAACCGGAATAGTGGCGGACTTCTCTCGGAAGCACCGCAAAGAATCGGCTTGAACAATCTGCTCACTAATCTTTTTAGCACCGTATCCAGGGTCAAGATGATTGAGGACAACCCGGGTCAAAAACACACATACAGGATCCAGATCGACACCATAGAGCAACGCAAGCGGAGAATTCAGGTCGGCGCGCCCGGACAACTTATTAAATGCAGATACTAAAAATACTCCTGGTCCACAAGCTGGGTCCAGTATCTTCTTCCCCTGCCAGTCAAAAGCTCCCGCCTCTAATTCAAGAATTGCTCTTCCAACAAGCTCATCAGCAAGGCAGACAGGGGTATAAAAGCTACCGCTTCTCTTCTTGCCAAAAGTCGATCGCTCCAAATTTATTGAGGCTGACTCAAGCCTGCATCCATCACCAATACCGCTCTGAATGAAGAAGTCACCGGTAAGGCGAAAAGACAACAATGCCGCGTAAATTTCACTGAGAGCCGTGACCAGGCCACACGGGCTATCCACATCGACTCGCCCAAGCAATGATACCGTATTCGAAGACCAGACGGCCTCAGTGCAAGACCTCTGCATCTGATCAAAGACTTTGCAATTCTGCTTACCAAAGAGATCTCGATAGAGGACACCTTGAACGAAGCAGCCTATTGCGCTACCGGAGATACTGGCTTCTCTATCCAGGGAGCGCTCGCAATGAGAAGAAGACAATGAAAAAATCTTCTCCACTAATGCCACTGTAAAAGATAGCCTGATATCAAGTTCAGCACTACGTCTTGGCTCAGTTCCCGACAGATAGACTCTGTAACGCTCACAAAATGAACGATACTCAGAGCGAATTGTTTCAATATCTGCTCTCTTCAAAAAACTCATTGGAATTCAGAATCCAGACCTTCCAACCGACTGAAATTTTACCCGGGTCAGTAAAGTCTAGCAAAGGAACCAAACACTATGCGGATAAAGGTAGATCAAAATTCGGCAAGCGACTCTTAGAAGATCGATTCAGGAGAGCTATACTTAAGTGGTGTTCCAGTGGTAAATTGTCTATTCGCGTCGAAGAGAAGAGGACTCCCATGACAATCCCTAAAGTAATGCTGATTGACGATGATCCGGATATCCTGAAAATCGGCATGTTGAGCTTAACAGGCATCGCAAAGTGGAAGGTCGCCACCGCATCTTCGGCTAAAGAAGCGATACAGCTTGCGCCCCAGGAAGAGCCTGATCTCATTGTGCTTGACACATCGATGCCCGACATGGACGGACTGTCCGTAATGCAGAAGCTTCGGGAAGCACCGGCATTGAAAAACACACCTATAGTATTTCTGGGCACGAACGTGGAAGATGGCGAAGAACAGTTTTATATTTCCAAAGGAGCGGCAGGCATAATCAGCAAGCCATTCAACCCGGAAACCTTTGCCAGTCTACTGATGGATAAGACATCCTGAGAATCTGTCTATGCAAATCTATGCAGGTCTCTAGGAAGGCTTGCCCCAGTACCAACCCTGTCCATAGACAACACCCATATCGAGAAGCAGCTCCAGCTCTTCCCGGCACTCAATTCCCTCGGCAATCAACTCGGACCCCAGGGCGTTGACCACTTTGACCAGACGCCTCAAAAGTCTTTCCTTCGTAGGTTCCTGGGCGATGCCGGAGACATACTTGCGGTCGATTTTTACGATGTCGGGCTCCAGAATAATCAAACTCTCCAGGGAGCTACGCCCAAATCCCACATCATCAATGGCGACCAGAACCCCATTTTTAGTAAGCTCCTGGACATGATCCCTGAGATAGGTGGGGTCTCCGATAAACTGCTGTTCGCTTATCTCCACGCAATACTTTTGATGAGCCTCTCCGTTCGTCTCTTCCGGGAAAAGAGTCATCAATCTATCGATGGGAGTATCGATAATGGTTGAGGGGAAAAGATTGACATGGACCCTGGCCTGGTTCTCGAACTTGTCATCGGCGCTGGCACTCAGACAGGTCTTCAAACAACGCAGGTCGACAATGGTAAGCAAGTTGTACTCTACAGATACCCGGAATAAATCATCGGGCATCTCGAAAGCTCCTTTGGGACCGCGGCTAAGGATCTCATAACCGACTAGCTTTTCATCAGGAAGATGCAGAATCGGCATGGAGACAGCCCGGAAACAATCCCCTTTCCGTAACTTCTCTGTAAGCTCCTCGAGGGCATCTCGGTCTGGTTGATGACCGGCCCGTTTATGCTTCTCTCCCGAGGATACTCTGTTTTTGCCGAGCAATTTGCTTTCCCTAACAGCCAGACGTACCAGGGATAAGACCTCTTCGATGGAGCAAAACTCATAGGGCAAAGCCAATACACCCAGACTGGCTGTAACTCTGATAGTTTCAGAGGCCAGGCGCAAAGGAGACTCCGCCACCGATAGTCTGATTTTTTCGGCTACCAGCATACCTTCGGCAAATCGAGTATCAGGCAATAACAAAAGAAACTCATCCGAGCCGATTCTGGCAATATGATCCGTTGGCCGCACGGTCTCCTTCATACGCTTGGAGATCTCTTTGAGAACCACATCACCGACGCCATGGCCTAATTGAGCATTTATTCGATCAAAATCATCACAGTCGAGCAGAACTGCCACCAGGGCACCTCCACCCCGTTGTGCTCTCTCAAACTCATTCTGGAGCGACTTCTCAAGACCGGCAACATTCAAACACTCGGTAAGCGGATCGTTGTGCGCCAGGGCTTCCAACCGGGAAGTGGCAGCCTCCAGGCGAGTCGAAGCTTCATTGAGAGCCAGTTCAGCCCGTTTCAAGTCGATGGCATAACGGAGGGACTGAAGCAATCTACTGCCATCCAGACTCTCCCTGGCGAGCCAGTCCTGCGCACCGCTATTGACCGCGTCGGCCACCGATGTATCCCGGGGGTCATCACTGAGAACAACAACAGGCACGCTACTGTCGAGCTGTCTCAATTCTTTGAGAACCTCTACTCCTGACTTGTCTGGCATCGAGAGACTGAGAAGCACCACATCGTACTTCTCCTCTCCCAGCATCTCCATGCCGGCGGTGAATTTCTCGGTCCACTCCATGGAAAACTCTTTGCCGGCTGCCTCATGCAGCACCTTGCGCAAGGCTTTCGCTTGACCTGCGTTGTGATCGATCAATAGGACCTTTGTTTTTCTGTCACCCATTAAATGTCTCCAGCTCCCTCTCAGAAGTTAAGGAGAGGACTCTACAGTTGTTATCGGTCACTGATTTGCCCCTTCTGCACGGTTCTTTTACCACAATCGACCAACTCTTCTGCTTGTTGCCCGATTGATGTACCATTGAGCCCGGCAAAATACCTCTCCAATGGTCAATAATTCCCAGTTTTATAAACTGTAAAACTCATAACTATCATCTTAGTCCCGTAGAACCAAATCAATGGAAGCCAAATCCCCTGACACAGACAACGCGCCCCGGCCCAAAACGGACCTGCTAAAGCTTTTGTTGGCATTGCTTCTCGGAATCGGCCTGCTCTGGCTCGCCTTTAAAGATAGTGACTTCGGAGCGATTCTTGAAAGCCTCAAAACAATCAACCTTTTTTATCTTGTCCTTGTATTCGTCACCGGACTTCTAAGCCACGTCGTCAGAGCTGTTCGCTGGATCTGGCTTCTCAAACCGGTGGCCGAAAAACCGGTCTCACTCTGGAATTCTTTCTACGCCGTCATCGTAGGATACGCAGTCAATGTTGCCATCCCAAGGGGGGGTGAGGTTGCCCGCTTAGTAGCCATAAGCAAGATGGAAAAACTTCCCTGGGCGGCAGTGCTGCCCACCATGTTCATCGACCGCCTCCTGGATATAGCTTCCCTGGTAATTCTTATAGGTCTGTCGCTAACGGTGCTACCGCCCGAGTTACTGGCTCAGTACCCCACCCTGGTTCCAGGCGGCGTCACGATGCTGATTGTCTCTGTTATAGCCCTGGCTTTACTTCCCTTCGGTCATAAGATAATCAGCTGGTTTCTAAGCCTGGCCCTTGTCAAAAAATTTCTACCGGAAAAACTCAGAGAAAAGCTGGCAGAAATTTCTTCTCAATTCGATAAAGGGACTAAGTCCCTGCTCGATCCGCTGGCTTATCCGGTAATCGGATTCTTCACATCTATAATGTGGCTTCTTTATGGGCTCAATTTTTATCTGATGCTCTTTGCTTTTCATATCCAGGACAAAGTCGGAATCAAAAACTGCCTGATTACATTCACCATAGGCTCCGCCGGCAACTTGATACCGACACCGGGAACAGCAGGCACCTTTCATGTTCTGGTCAAAGAAGCCCTGGTCAAAACCGCAGACCTTGATCCCAACTTAGCCCTCGCTTACGCCACGGTATTACATTTGATGTGCTTCGTGATCGTCACCTGCGTACCGGCTGCCATATGCGTTTTATTGAACGGCATGATAAACAAAGAGAAAGACAGTTAGTTCAACAGGTGTCTACCTGGTTCTTACTTCTGACAGCCCGGACAAAAATGAGTAGAACGACCGCCCAGTTTTATTCTCTCAATCGTCTTCGAACAGTTTCGGCACTTTTCTTTATAACGTCCATAAACCCAGGCGCTATGCTGATAGTTGCCATTTACGCCATCCGCTTTACGGTAGTCTCGGAGGGTAGAACCACCCTTTTCAATAGCATCCCAGAGCACAGATTTAATTGTCAGAGCCAATCTTTTTAGCTCCGCCGGTCTCAACTTTCCAGCCTCTCTCTGGGGCCTCACCCCGGAGAGAAAGAGAGACTCATCAGCATAAATATTGCCTATACCTGCAATTATCCTCTGATCTAACAAAGCGTTCTTGACCGGCTGGGTCTTTTTCGCGAAACGTCTCTTCAAATAATCCCCATCCAGCTCCACCAGAGGTTCTACTCCCAGTGCCCCGATACCACTTACGATATCATCAATAAGAGTATCGGGAGGCACATACCACATACGTCCAAAGACTCTCATGTCTTCAAAATGCAACTCTTTGCCGCTAAGTAGATCTATCTTGATCCGCAAAAAACGATCCGGACTGGCGCCGTTTTCCCTCACCAAAAGTCGCCCCGACATTCTCAGGTGCACCACCAGAAACTCATCGGCACCTCCTTCCGGAATACCAAGGTTCGAGGAAGACAACTCGATAATCAAGTATTTTCCTCGCCTCCTGACACCGGAGACTCTCTTATTCACAAGAGAACGGCAAAATTTTTGATTGGAAGGATAAGCCACGGACTCTCGACGAAGAATAGATACTTTCTTTATCTCCTCTCCGACAAGCAGCTCCCTCAGTCCAATGGCAACTGTCTCTACTTCGGGCAATTCGGGCATTTCTTTACTCCGCTCTCCTCATATAAAGAAAAAGGTTGCGGCAAGAACAGCATAAACAGCTAGAAGTTGAACTCCTTCCAACCAGTTGCATTCACCGTCGGTGGCCACGAAGGGCAGAATGATCACGGAGACAACAACTGCTAAAACCTCTATCTCAGTAAAGACCATCGGCTTGCCGATCATGAAGCTGAAAAACACTATAAAGGGAGCTACGAACAAAGCTATCTGGCTGGAGGAGCCCAGGGCTATATTGATAGCCAGGTCCATTTTGTTTTTCATCGCCATCAAAATAGCGGTGGAGTGCTCTGCCGCATTTCCTATGATAGCGACCAGGATAACACCGATGAAGAGCTGGCTCATTCCCACCGTGTGGGCTGTCACTTCCACCTCTCCAACCAGTAACTCACTCAAAAGTGCCACCAGAACCGTGGAGATCGCTAAAACGATAATTCCTGTTTTGACCCCCCAACCAGTGGTACCGATTGCCTCGTTAACTTCCACGTCGACTTCGCGCACATAAAGACTCTTATGGGTCTTCAAGCTGAATAAGAGGCTGAGGAAGTAAACTACCATCTGAATTGATGAGATTGCCAGGGCAAGTTCGTCTTCGTTTTCCCTGGAGACATGGGAGCCGGCATAATGAAATACCGTGGGGACAACCAGACAAACTGCCGCCAGGGCCAAAAGAGTGGCAGATGTGGTGGCAGCAGTGCGATTAAAATACTGAGTTTTGAACTTGAGACCGCCGGTGAGCATTGCTGCCCCCAGTACCAACAGGATATTACCGATTATCGAACCGGTGATGGAAGCCTTAACCACATCTACCAGGCCTGCTCGCAAAGCGGATATGGCGATCAAAAGCTCGCAGGCATTTCCGAAAGTGGCATTTAATAAACCACCAAGACCGGCCCCTAATCGGTCGGCTAAAATCTCGGTCGCTTTCCCCATCAGACCCGCCAGAGGGATAATAGCCAGACAGGACATGAGAAAGATAATCGGTGAAGGCCACCCCAGCCACTTACCGGCAAATGCCATGGGCACGAAAACCAGAAGAACATTCAAGATGGTCTCCGGTTTCAATTTATCGGATATCACACTTATCACAAGCAGCCAAGCACGCCACCACTTTCAATACTAAAAAGCAGTCTCTATCAAACTGCAAATATCTTGGTGGTACGTGTCCACTAAATCCACTAAATCCTTAACTGCAAAATAGTAGCGTCGGGTGACGTACATCTCTTGAAAAAGATTTAAGCAGTAGTTTTCTCTTCTAAATATATACGGATCTAGTCCTTGGCGGTAACATATGCTCACACTGACCCAGGATGTCAATGCCTGAATTTCCAAGGAGGAGTCCCATGCCTACGGCACAATCGCATTCACCCAAAACCATGGAATGCGAGTCCTCGCAATTTTTAAGATGCCAGAGACAGCTTGATGAAATAGCTCTTGAAATGGGACTCTCGCCCCAACTTCACGAACGACTCCGCTATCCGAAACGATCTATTGTCGTCTCCATACCAGTGCGGATGGATGATGGACTGGTGAAGATTTTCACCGGATATCGAGTTCACCATGACGTAACCCTGGGACCTGCCAAGGGCGGTATCAGATTCCATCCGGAAGTAAATCTTGGAGAGGTCTCTTCCCTGGCCATGCTGATGACATGGAAATGCGCATTGATGGGACTCCC
>JAUIJG010000172.1 GCA_030431355.1 bacterium | reverse complement strand
TGTGATTATTGTTCTCGGTCTTACTTCTTCCGGGAACAATTGGAAGTACATTTTGTTCATCGCTTTGGCCAGACCGTTAGGGTCGTTGAGAACGATGACACCGTGACGCATTGAAACGCGGCCGAAATTGATACCCACGTTCTGGGCCCAGGTTCTCGGGCCGGTTTCATTGGAGGGATCACTTCTCAGAAAGAGCACATCAAAGTCGTCTACACAGATCTCTTCATGTTTGGCTTTAGAACTCTGGAGGTCCTTCAGGTAAGTCTCGGAACTTTTGTAGCTGGATTTCGGCGCATGCTTGGCCGTAGCCATAATTTTGTTATCTCTGTTGTATTTGAAATCGTCGGCGCCTATTACCCAGGCTTCGTGCCCCCGGTTGATGGCAGCCATTGCCAGGCGGTTTGTTGTGTAACCCACCTCTTCGGTCATGATGTTGTTAACAAAAAGTGCCAGTTTCATTTAACCGTCCTTTTTCTATTTGCAGAATGGTGAAATTGGGTTTGAAATATAGAAGGTGCATTATATAGGTATTGCATATTTTTTTCTTTTTGATGCTTTGAAACTGCCTTCCAAAATTAATGCCCGGGCAGGAAATTTCGTATTCTTTTTTAGTGCGGAGTATGCTTAAATCATTTAATCAAGGGAATTTCGGTCGATCGGTAGTCATGGGACTCGGCTTCTACTAAATTAGATAGGTGGCACTAGAGTGCGGACCATTATGAATATGGATGAACTTGACAGGTCTTCACCAAAGATACCTGGGCAGGTTTTACACGTGCGTTCCAGATCTGTTTTTCTAGCCTTGTGTTTTTTGTCTTTTTTCGCAGTTGCAGAGGAGCCTGTCTGGGCTCAGAGCACTGCCGATAGTGGCGTTAGGCGAGACCAGTATATCTCAATGAAGGCAGAGTCCCGTTCCCTTGCCACAGGACTCGTCTCCGATACCCTGACCATGTCTGGTTTGCCACCAATTCCCGAGTCACTGGCTAATCGTCTCAGCCGTTTCACCAACTTTCGCTCTGCCACCATCGCTGACTGGCATCCCCTGAAAGAACACATGTTGATCATCACCAACCTGAGTCAGAATACCCAGGTTCATCAGGTGGTCGATCCCGGCGGCAACCGTTTTCAGCTTACTTTTGAAAAGGACAATGTTCTCTGGTTTGGCGCCACGGCCAAGACAGCTTCCTATGATCCGGTGGAAGGGAAATTTTTCATCTTCAGCAAGAGTCGGGGTGGTAACGAGAACAATCAGAACTACCGATACGATTTCGACACTGGCAAGATCAGCCGGCTCACAGATGGAAAGTCGCGCAACACTCCCGGGGTCTGGTCTAACTCAGGCAAGTTGTTGGCCTATGAGTCTAATAGGCGGACCGGCCGGGACATGGATTTGTATCTCATCGACCCGCGAGATAAAGAGACAGATCGGATGCTCACTGTGGTGGGTGGCGGTGGCTGGACAATTTTGGACTGGTCCCCGGACGACAGCAAAATTCTTGTGAGGAAGCATACTTCTATTCTCGAGAGCTATCTCTGGGCGTTCGACGCGCTAACAGGAAATGCAACTTTGCTGTTTCCAAAGACCGGTCTGGAACGAATTGCCTACAAAGACGCCCAGTATTCAAAAGATGGAAAGAGCTTGTTTGTCCTCACTGACAAAGATTCGGAGTTCTTGCGACTTGCCATTGTTGATATCGAATCCGGTGTCCATGAGTATCTATCCTGCGATGTTAAGTGGGACGTCAACAAGTTTATCCTTTCCAAAGACCGTTCTAAAATAGCTTACACGGTAAACGAAAACGGTTATAGTCGTCTTTTCGTATATGATGTGAACACCAGAGAGACCAAGCCTTTTACTCAGATCGCAGATGGCATTATTTCATCATTGATCTGGCACCCCAATGAAAACGAGCTGGGTTTTTCTTTTGAGTCGCGCAAGTCACCCCATGATGTCTACTCCCTCGATGTGGAGACCGGCGTCTTGAGGCAGTGGACTTTTAGCGAGACCGGTGGTATCAATCCTGATACCTTCGATATCCCTGAGCTGGTAAAGTGGCAGAGCCCCGACAAGGTAGAATTCTCCGGCTACATGTACAAGCCGAAAGAAGGGGTTCATAAGGGAAAACGTCCGGTCATTATCTATTTCCATGGTGGGCCGGAGGGCCAGTCCAAGCCCGGCTTCATTGGTAGGAACAATTACCTGATTAATGAGCTGGGTATAGTCATGGTTTATCCGAACGTTCGTGGCTCAACAGGTTATGGCAAAACTTTCGTTCAGCTTGATGACGGTTTGCTCAGGGCTAACGCCTACAAAGACATCGAGACGGTTCTTGATTGGGTTAAGACCCAGGATGACCTGGATCCCGAAAGGGTTATGTTGATGGGAAGATCCTATGGTGGCTATATGTCCCTGGCCGGAGCGGCTCTTTATGCCGACCGTATTCGCTGTGCCGTGGATGTGGTCGGTCCGTCGAACCTTGCCACATTTTTGAAAAACACCAAAGGGTACAGGCGGAATTTGAGGCGGGCGGAGTACGGTGACGAGAGACTGCCTAAGGTCAAAAAGTATCTGGATCAGATCGCCCCATACAACTCAGCCAGCAATATTACAAAACCATTGTTGATAATCCAGGGGGCAAACGACCCCAGGGTTCCGGAGAGTGAGTCCAGACAAATGGTTAAAAGAATCAAAAACCACGGGGTTCCGATGTGGTACCTCGTGGTTAAAGATGCCGGTCACAAGTTTAAGAAGAAACCTCTAATCGATGCTCAATTTTTCTCGATAGTGATGTTCGTCAAAAAGTACCTGGTTCCCGAAACGTTGCAGGAAGAGCCGACTCAGTCACCTTCTCCAAAGTCTTTGCGGGACATGTAAGAGTCCATTTCTGTGTCTTCTTCCATGTAGCTGGTGGTGAGAATGCTGGCGTCTTCTGTGCCACAGTGACTGCATGCCACCAGATTCGGTCTCGCAATGTTGTTGAATATTTCACATATAATGCAGAAGTATTCTCTGGTAACTTCAACCAGATCAAACCCCTGAGTGGATTTGTAGGACATGTTCTATTTCCTCAGTTTCAATAAATTTAGCAGTAGGTGGCAGGCAGAGAAGAAGCGGAGCTGTATTGATTGTGTTTTCGATTTCTCCCGTCGTTCAGGAAGCTTCTTCCCTGGGAGTCCTGCCATAGTCTTTGATTAGCGATCGGATTGTCGTGCTCCTCAAGCGACGACAGGGGTTAAATAAGACGTTTACCGAACAGCCCTATGGGGCTGTAATAGGATTGTGTTTTCCATGCGTCTATTTATCAGGTCATTTCCACAGGAGACATTTAACTCTGTTGTTCTTCCAGTGGCTTTCATTTCAAATATCCTCAGAAAATGAGAGCTTTTCCTCAGAATCTGGGGGGCTGGGAGGGAGGTATGTATCTTCCAGTCCCTTGCTTACTAATTATGATTTACCACGCCTGGTATCGCATGTGAAGTTAAATATGGTGTCGACAAGATTAAATCTTTGGTTTTCCCCAATATTGCTTGCTTACAGGTCGGTCTTTTGATTTTGTAGACCAACCGGCGGCTCTTGCCTGTCTGCTGGATGCAGCTTCTGCTATTCATTAGTTCTACCCTCTCGTCCTTTGTTCTTCTTGACAAGCGCCGGCTCTTAGAATTCGATGCATATTGTCCTTACTTGTTTATATGTGTGTACCGACCAGGAAAATTCAAGACAATCTGAACACTTGACCACTGGGCGTTTTCGCGATTATGTGAGAGCTTTCAGCTACTTTTCCTTCATATATTAGCGGCTGTCAATTGCTAAATGAAAATGATTATCGTTATACTCATGGCATGAACATAAAACACCTGAACTGTTGCAATTCCAGCTGTGAAAGTGGTGAATCCGGTAAGTCGCCTTCCCGGGTGTTAGACCTGCTCGGAATCTTAGCTGCGGTAATTTGCTTGATCCATTGTCTGGCTTTGCCGGTGGTTATGACTTTTCTTCCGACACTGATACATGCTCATCATCATCATGATCACAACGATTCAACCCATATAATTCTTGCCGGTTGGGTATTGTTGTTCTGTCTGACAGCGATTGTGCCGGGCTTCGTAAAGCATGGCTACAGACGTATTCTGCTTCTTATGCTAATCGGTCTGTCCGCGGTCATGGCCGCAACTTTTCATTCCCATGTGGGCTTAGCAGAGAGTGTCGAGATTCCGCTCATAACCCTGGGCAATCTTTTAATTATCTCCGCTCATCTATATAACAGAAGACTGTTGAAAACCGTATCCAGCTAGAGCTGGACACGGATATTGTTCTGGAGTATTAGTCTTCGTCCAGGCGTTTGTACTTGGCCGGTCGTTCACCGGTCATGATACCAACCACCAGCATAATCAAACCACCCCAGACGGCAGGTAGCCAGCCTTGGATGGTCAGAAATCCTGGAATGAGTCCGGCAAGAAGTTTCAGGCAGATGGCCGGAAGCAGCCAGAATCCTATGATCCAGATGGGGATTAAAAATACCAAGGCCAGACCGAAAGTAGTTATGGCTAAAAGTGCTGAGCCGGTGACGGCCAGGGCTTCTACCATCCATACCAGAATTGAGAAGAAGAGGCCTGCACCTATGGCGTGGAAAAAATTGCCATGGAAGGTGATTCCCGGAAGCATCGGTAAAATAAAATCTATGGCTAAAGCCAATAGAATAAGCCTGATCGTAAATCGTTTCATCACTTTCCCTCAACTTTCCTCAATCTGCCTGGTCTAATAGTAACAAATCCCTCAGTAGTTGATGGCTCGAAAGGCAAATGATACGTTCATCGATTTCTTTGTTTTTTTACTTTTCTGGCCACATCTTCCAGCAAGCCATCCAAATTCGCATTGCCGGAGCTTACGCCGGAGCTGGAGCCGAAGGCACCCACCACTGAAATCTTTATATTGGGGTTTTTGATTTTAAAAGCCTTAACACCTGCTTCGGTCAGTTGTTCCGGCACCAGCGAAACGCGAAGCGCTTTCAGATTTTTGCATTCGGCAAGATCCAAAAGGCCTTTGTCGGTGATGGCCGAACCGTTGATATCAAGAAAGTTGAGCTTCATATCTTTGACCATGTCCACGTAAGAATCGGTGAAGCTTGTACTGTTCGATACTCTAAGATAACTCAAATTGGGCAATTTCTTGAGTTGTACGAATTGCTCTCTTGTGATCGGCTCCGAATGGCCGAGGTCGACATTCCTGAGAGATTTTTTTTTGCTTATGATAGCTACCGCATTAGGTGGCAGGGGATGGGCGTAGCGAATCTCTAGCAGCTCCAAATTAGGTGCTTTGATCATCTCTTCAACGGCTTTATCCGTGAGACTATGAGAGCTATGAATTTTTAGAGACTTGAGCTTTTTGAAACGTTTAACTAGCTTCGCTCCTTCCTCGTTGAAGTCCCAGGAAGCGATTGATATTACCCTTATGTCGTCATTCAGATATTTTAGTCCGACACCGGTAACCTTGGATTCGGGAAGGATCTTGATTGCTCCCAGCTCCATTCCCTCCAACTCCTTCATGTCTTCGTCGGTTATATTTCTGCCGATCACAGAATTTCCAGCGGCGTTAACTTCCCATCCCTTTTTATCCAGACCAAGATCCGAAATAGTCTCTTTCACTCCCTCCACGGTGGGTAGTGGTTTTAAATCGATATCTGCCCTGTCTTCATACTTCTTGTCGTTTTTTTCGAGTTGATTGTTTAAAAAGTGGATGCCGCCGAAAACCGCAAGAGGTCCTAATATAGCCAGGGCCGCAATGCCGATAAGAATCTTCTGGCTAGAGCTGGAATCTTCCTGTTTCAGATCTGTCTCTAGCTTGAACAGCTCCACATCTTCAACTTCCATGATTCTGGAGCGAAACTGTTCGGCTGACTGAAAACGTCTATCCGGATCTTTAGCCAGTGCTTTCTGCACTAAAATATCCAGATCCCTTGGAACGGCAAGATCCGGTTCTGTTTCGTTGATGGAAGGAGCCGGTTGATTTGCGTGCATAGCCAGGGTGTTTATCGCGGACTCGCCCTGGAATGGTGGGTGACCGGTTAGACATTCAAACAAGACACAACCTAGCGAGTAGACCTCGGACCTTTTATCGTAAGCTTTTCCCAGACCCTGGTCGGGGCTCATGTAGAAAGGCGCTCCCACGATTGTGTTTCCTTGTTTCCCTGTATCTGCTTCTTCGACGTTAGCCGCTTTTGCAATACCGAAATCAATAATTTTGATGGTCTCTTCCTGTTCGGGCGACCTGGGCAAAAGAATATTGCTCGGCTTTATATCCCTGTGGTAGAGCCCGTGTTCATGGGCGTAGGCGATGGCATCAAGGATCTGAATGAAGAGCGTTCTTGCTTCTTTCCACTCCAGCCTTTTTTCTCTTTCCAGCCTGGTCTCAAGTGATTCTCCATCTATAAACTCCAGCACCATATATGGTATGCCTGAGTCGGAGGCACCGAAATCGAGAAGTTTGACTATTCCGGGATGATCTAGTCTGCTTGTCGCTTTCGCTTCTTCGTGGAAAGATATGAGTTGACGCCTTCCGACATTGAGAAGCAGCTTTACCGCTACTTTCTTATTCAACATCTTGTCCCGGGCGGAGTAGACGGCTCCACCGGTGCCTTTACCCAGGAGTTCCAGAGGTTTATAGCGTTCATAGGGAAAGCCGTCAATTTTGTGAGCGAACTCAGTCTCGAGTTCTTCTTCTAACGGCCTGGTAATCTCTTCTAAAGGCGCGCTGGTTTGAAAAAGCTCTTCCGGGATGTTCGGCTTCTGGCACTGGCATACATCCGAGCGGAATATAAACTGAGTCAGGGAGCCGGCTCTACCCTCGTTGACTCTCTTGCCGCAATCCTGGCAAATTTTGACGGATATGCGCTGGGCTTCTTCGTCTATCTCTGCCGGTGCGATATCGCAGGTGCACGCGGCTATCCACTGAGTGAGGCTGCCTGAGCTACCACTCTTTTTGGGGTTCTTGCAAATTGGGCATATTTCGGTGTCGGGCATAGTAAACCTGCGCTCAACGCCAATTATACCCTTGTGACCTAGATCTCACCATAAAGGGGGAGATTCTCCGTCTACTATCCCCTTATTCTCAGGCTTGGTTGTTTTGTTGACAACCCGGGGCGGAAATTTTTTCCACTTTACTTGTACAAAGGCTTACTACTGAATTTCTGCAATGCGCTTCTTGTTTCGTTTGATTGTGAGAGGCTCGTTGCTGATTATTTTGGTCTCGTAGAGAAAGCCGCTGGGCAAATGGATATTGAAGAGTTTGGTGAGGGCTTTGTCGATCTCTTGATCATCTTCTTCGTTGGCCTTCAAAGCCGACTTCAATTCGGTGCAAAGCTTTCTCATTCTGATGTACTTCTGCTTCTCGAATTTCTCTTTCTGTTTCTCTTCTTTCTCAATTGTGTTTTTAAAAGTAAGGCGTGGCATATCCACTTTCTCCAATATTTATTGAAAGCTTGCTCCGGGTTGATATGACCTGTATATAAAACAGGACCCTTCAAAGAGCCGGATAGACTCTATATTCTGCCGGATTGCTTAAGATTCGGACGAAGACCTATTATATGCACATGATCTCTGGATGGGGCTCCGGCTGTCTTAAATTCTGTTTTACGTGAGCCTTTCGTATAGACGATCTATATCGCGTTCCCTGATGTTTTGCTCGTGTCTCTGCCTGCACTGGTCGAGGAGCAATCTCGGCTCCAATGCTCTTGCTAGAGTTTTCCATGGAGGAAGATAAGCCATTGTATTTGGTATCTGACTATAGCTGAGTTGATTCGCTTTCAATTTAGTCTTGTCCTGGTCTTATTCTTGTCTTGTACTTTTCTCGATTTGCGCTGGAGACATTCCGGCCAATCTCCTGGATTTGGCAATTCCCTGTAAAAAAGCATATAAAAGCTTATATGGGTATGATTCATGGATTGTTCCAGGTGATATACTCATCCAACTATGAATATTGACCCGAAACACAAAGAAATTCTGGAGATACTCTCCCGTGATTCTCGTCTTACTGCCGAGAAGATTGCTCCCATGGTCGACATGCCAGTTGCTGAAGTTGAGTCTGCTATAGCGGAACTCGAAGAGCAAGGCATCATCAAGAGATACAACGTAACCATAGACTGGGAGAAAGCCGGCATTGAGAGAATTGTTGCTTTTATCGATGTCAAAGTCGTTCCTGCCAGGGAAGTTGGCTTTGAAGCGGTGGCTATGCGAATCGCCAGATTCCCAGAGGTAAAGAGTTCCTGGCTCATATCCGGCGGTAGCGACCTGCGCTTGATTGTGGAGGCGAACTCTATCAATCAACTTGCCAGTTTCGTAGCGGAAAACATTGCAACCATAGATGGTGTTACAGGAACCGATACACACTTTCTGCTTCGCAAGTACAAAGAAGAGTACGCTTTGTTCGAAGAACCTGATAAAGACAATAGATTGGTAATTGCTCCATAGTTCTTTGCTGAGTTTACTTACTCCAACTAAGAATTTCATAGAGAGTCGCCAATCTAAAAAGAACGCTGAGCTACTACATCGATAGACAATGAATAAAGATTCCACAGAAACAGCATCTTTGAAGCCTCTAGCCATTGCCGCTTCGGAGTTGCCCCTCTCCGGAATTCGCAAGTTTTTCGATCTGGCTTCCAGCATGGAGGATGTTATCTCCCTGGGCGTTGGGGAGCCGGATTTCTCCACTCCCTGGGTGGCGCGAGAGACCGCCATCTATTCTATTGAGCGCGGGCAGACTACTTATACAGCCAACCAGGGGCTTTTAGAATTGCGAGAGGAGATTGATAAGCGCTATCAGAGGCTTTATGAAATCTCTTATAATCCGGTTTCTGAAATATTGGTGACAGTGGGAGCTTCCCAGGCCCTTGATCTAGCCTGCCGGGCCTTGCTAAACCCCGGTGACGAAGTCCTGTTGCCCGAACCCTGTTTCGTCGCCTACAAGCCTATTGTTTTGTTAGCCGGCGGAATTCCAAAAACTATTGAAACCGATCATAAGAGCGGGTTTGATTTCTCCATCAGCTCTCTGGAAGCGAAAGTGACAAGTAAGACCA
Organism: bacterium; assembly: GCA_030431355.1. The sequence goes on along the minus strand of JAUIJG010000172.1, from coordinate 1,268 downwards.
AGGCTATTTTGATAGGTCATCCATCAAATCCCACCGGAGCATCCATAGACAGAGCCCTACTAGCCGAGCTGGTCAAGTTCGCCGAGAAGCATCATCTCTATATCATCAGCGATGAGATCTATGATCGCCTCAGCTACGATAGAGACCATACCTGTGTCGCTACTCTGCCCGGCGCTCGGGAGCGAACCATAGTAATAAATGGGTTTTCTAAGACCTATGCTATGACCGGCTGGCGCCTCGGCTACGCTCTGGCTCCATCCTCAATCATCGAGGTTATGACCAGAATACATTCCCATACGATGATGTGCGCTCCCACTCCAAGTCAGAAAGCCGCGGTGGCGATTCTAAAAAACGGAGATCAGTATGTGCAGGATATGGTCACGCAGTATAAGCAACGAAGAAATTTGATTGTGGACGGACTGAATAAGATCGGTCTCGATTGCCACCTTCCCGCAGGCGCTTTCTATGCCTTTCCTTCGATAGTGTCAACTGGATTGTCATCCGAAGAATTCGCCCAGAGGCTTTTAATGGAACAGAGAGTGGCTCTGGTCCCTGGAACTGTATTTGGTGCCAGCGGAGAAGGGCATGTGCGCTGCTCCTATGCCACCAGCACCAGAAATATAGAAGCTGCCCTTGAGCGTATGGGCAGCTTCGTCAAAAGTCTTTAGAGTCTCCTATATTAAGCGACAGATACTTTCTCCCTGAGCTGGGCTTTGTTGAAAGTGTCATGTACAAGATTTGAAGCAAATGCTCCTTTGAGGCTGTCTATCAAACAAGAGACCCGGGTATCGGACAGTTCGATCTTCCTCGGCGATATCTCGGCTGCTTTCAGGGTCTTTATCAGTTTGCCCAGGGTATCTTTGGACAGGGCTTTTCCTATGATGCTCAGTTTGGCAAGGTCCACATCGATAAGGCAAAATTCTGCTCCCGATTTGTCCTTCAATTCATTGACTGCGCTTTTGAGCTGGTCGATATCTTTGTAAGCCACATAGGCTTCCAGATCCAACCTTGCTGCGGAGACAACTTTCTCTTGTCCCTCATTGCTTTCTCTTTCAGAGACCAGTTCGCAGGGAGATTCTGAAACCGAATTGATCTCTAAGCTATAGGTGTCGGCAAGATCCGATAGTGTTTCGAGCAGGGGAAACCCGCAGTCAATGCCTTTGAGCTTGATACAGGCTTCTTTCTGGCTTACCGCCACGTTGTATGTATCCGCAACTTTTTCCATGTTCTCTTCCTTTACTATTTTGGTACCGGCATTTCCGGGTTTA
>JAUIJG010000604.1 GCA_030431355.1 bacterium | reverse complement strand
CCTCAATCCAGTCCGGCTTCATGGTGGGAGCAAATCTTCTTATCTCTTCCACAATCTGATTGGCCGGCTCATCTGTGTAGAATTTCATTCCACCTTTATATATAGGCTTCCAGGCTCTTCCTTCCATATTGAGCTGATTCAGCCGATCTTCAAGCTTGGCGAGCAAAATTTCCGGCTTTTCGCTTCTGGTGGCAACATGGTGAGGATTGGTCAGTTTCCTGGTTGGTATCATGTCATCTTCTTGCTCGATCAAGTCTACGGAGACATAGGCTCGATCGTCGGAAGCTGTGACAATCTCTATGTTGGCAAAGAGCTTGAGGTCGTCTATCTTCTTCTGGAGTCGATCCACCGACTTCTCGATGCGCTTAATAGAAGCTCCCTGACTGAGATGCAGATACTTTTCTATCTCCTGTCTGGTCAACTGGGATGAACCAAAATATTCAAGTCCTTCATAACTGTAGGCAAAGACCGGTGAAAATACGCCTGGAAGACAGAACGCCATCAAGGTCAAGAAAGTAAGGATTTGCGATCTCTTTGTTCTGGACATCTACTGTTCTGGTTGTTCCGGGTCAACTTCGGAGGCAGGTGAATTCTCTAGCAAATTGCCACCACCTTTGCGCAGGTTCTCGGCGTGGGCCTCCAGGTCTGAGGCGATCTCCTTTTCCCCCAGGGCGCGCATCAGTCGAGCATAAATTACCACCGTGTTTATGAATACGTCGCTTCCGGGCGCATGGGTCTTCTCCCTGGCGGCAAGAAGCCTTTCATAATAGTCTGCCACATCTTTAGTCTGGGCGCCAAAAGTTGCATTGGAGCACAAATAATCTACCTCGGTCATCAACTCAGAGTTGCCTGAATCCAACGCGTTGTTCCAGATAGCAAGCAAGCGTTTTCTATGACCCTCGGCTTTTGCCCGTTCTCCTGCTTTGTCCAGGACGTCGGAGAAATTGACCAGACATTCGCTAAGCAAGGATTCGTCAACTTTTCGGGCTGACTCTATTAATGAAAGAGCCCTCTCGTAGAGCATGGCGGCCTGTTCATAGTCACCACTATTTCTAGCCAGGGAGGCTGACTGGAGCAGACCGGAAATTTGAGTCTGGGAAGCATCTCCGCCTTTAGAGTTGAGCGCCATTGCCGCCACCGCCAGAACGGTGACAACAAGTATGAGGGCGGGCATCAGATATGCTTCCAAATTGAACCCTCCTTCTCCCGGTCGGTTGATTCAGGAGGCAGACAAATTACTCTTTGCTGACGTCCTTTTTAGACTCGGATTTTTTATCCGAGCTGGTATCTTTTTTGTCTGCTGATTTTTTGTCGTCAGCTTTTGATTTGGATTCAGGCTCCGACTCATCTTTGGCGTTAGCTTTCGATTTGGTGTCGGATTTAGTATCGTCCTCATCTTTAGCTGAGTCTTTGTCTGAGTCTTTGTCTGAATCTTTGGCTGATTTCTTGGCGGCATCGCCGGATTCGGAACCTGAGTCTGCGTCTGATTCTGAATCTTCAGACTTAGCCTCATCATCGCCGTCGTCCTCGTCCTCTTCCACCGGTTTCTTCTTGCCGCTCTTCGGAGTGCCGTTCTCGTTGTAGATTTTGAAGAATTCGTCCGGGTCTACTTTTACTGCGGCAAGTTGGTCAGAGAAAGCTCTGGCGTCATCGTAGATGTCATCTATAACCAGATGTCCCCTGGTGTCGATGAATCCTCTTTTAATAGAACGCAGGGGCTGAACTACCGCTAAACCTTCTGAAAAATTGTCGGCGTATCTGAACTTTTTGCGGAATGCTCTTTTACCTTTTCTATTGATGAAGATAAACTTCCCTTTTTTCTGTTGGAGAGCCACGCCCTCGGAGAAAAGCTGGTTGCTCTCCAGGCGGGATTTTTCCGCCAGGGTGCCGATCTGGTCAACCCAGAGGAAATCGTCACCCATCATGCATTCTGCCAC
>JAUIJG010000603.1 GCA_030431355.1 bacterium | reverse complement strand
ATGGCTGCCGCCGGCGAAGAGGGTGGTCTGGTTTGTATGCACGCTGAAAACGGAATTGTCATCAACGAAATTATCGAGCGGGCCCTGGAAGCTGGCAAGACAGAGCCTAAGTTCCATGCTCTGACAAGACCGACTAAGGCTGAAGCCGAGGGAGTCAACCGGGCTATCGCCATAGCAGAGATGGCCGAAGCTCCGGTTTATATTGTCCACCTTAGTTGCCATGATGCGTTGAAGAAAGTCCAGGAAGCCAGGGACTATGGTGTTCCGGCATTTGCCGAAACCTGTCCTCAGTACCTTTTCCTAGATCATACTTTCTACGAAAAGCCTGAATTTGAGGGGGCTAAGTATGTTATGACCCCGCCACTAAGGGACAAGGCGAACCAGAAAGAACTCTGGACCGGTCTGCAAATGAACGATCTTCAGGTAATCTCCACCGACCACTGTCCGTTCTGCTTCAAGGAGCAAAAGGAGTTGGGTCGGGATGATTTTTCCAAGATTCCAAACGGTGGTCCGGGTGTGGAAGATCGAATGAGTCTGGTTTTCAATGGTGGAGTTGTAGAGGGACGGATCAGTCTCAACAAGTTTGTCGAGTTGACATCCACCAACGCGGCTCGCATATTCGGTCTATTTCCTCGAAAAGGAACTATAGCCGTGGGAAGTGATGCGGATATCGTCATTTTTGATCCTGATAAGAAGAAGACAATCAGTGCCGATACCCACCATATGAATGTGGACTATAGTTGCTATGAAGGATTCGAAGTCCAGGGTGTGACCGACACGGTTCTTTCCCGGGGCAAGGTAATCATCGAGAATGGCAAATATGTGGGTAAAGCCGGTGATGGTAGTTTCGTCAAACGCTCCCGCATAGATTTGAGCACTGGCTCGCCTCGTCCTTTCGACAAGGAGGCCCTTTTGGTCACAAGATAATCATTTATATGTAATATTGTCAGGGTAGAGGTGCAAAATTTTGGCTTCTATAGGACAATCAGTATTATCCGAATAATTTAAATGGCAATGGCAAAAAATAACTCAGGCATCTCTGGAGATCTAGGAATGGGATACACCAAAGAATTTACAAAACACCTCACCGAGGAACGCAACGAAAAGACCATGGACCTTGACCTGCTCGATACGCAGGATCTGGTTCAGAAAGTTCAGAGTGAAGACCTGATCGTTGCCGAGAAGGTGAAGGAGTTAATACCTGAGATCGCTCAGGCTGTGGACATCATCACCGATAAGCTACGAGTCGGTGGACGTCTCTTGTACTTCGGAGCCGGCACATCCGGCAGAATCGGCGTTCTGGATGCTGCCGAGTGTCCTCCTACCTTCGGAGTTACCGCCGACCAGGTGCAGGCATACATTGCCGGTGGCAAAGAAGCTATGTTCTATGCCTTTGAGAGTGCTGAGGACTTGAAAGAGCTTGGCGCCAAAGATGTGGTCGCCGCAGAGGTTGGACCCAACGACGCTGTTGTTGGTATCACCGCCAGTGCTCGGACTCCTTATGTATTCGGCGCTCTTGAGAAAGCCAGAGAGCTGGGCGCAGCCACTGTGGTGGTTTTGAACACCTACAATGAAGAGCTGGTCTCTAAGTGCGATGTGGCTATTACCTGTCTTGTCGGGCCGGAAGCTCTTTCCGGATGCACCAGAATGAAGTCCGGTACAGCTCAGAAAATGATCCTGAACTTGCTGTCCACATGTTCTATGGTGCGTTTGGGCAAAGTCTACGAGAACTTGATGGTTGATCTCCAGCCTACTAACGATAAACTCAGAGAGAGAGCTGTTTCGATAATCTCGCTTCTGGGCGGCGTCCCGAGACATCTCGCCGAAGGCGCGCTGGTCTCTTCCCATGATCGCGCCAAAACAGCGATTCTTATGGTCAAAAGAAAGATCGGTCGGGTACAGGCTGAAGAACTTCTGGGCAGATGCTGCGGCTCTCTCCGTAA
>JAUIJG010000171.1 GCA_030431355.1 bacterium | reverse complement strand
AAATTCATGTCCACTTACTTCACCAAACCAATCTACGTATTTGGAACTTTTGGTATGGGTTCTATAGGTCTGGCTGTTGCCGGTTTCATTTGGATGGTGGTTTTAAAATACGGATATCAAACATCTTTCATTGAGACACCACTTCCCGTCCTGGTGGCAATGTTCATGTCTCTAGGATTTCAGTTCATCCTCATGGGATTGCTGGCTGAAATTCTGATGAGGACCTACCACGAATCTCAGGGCAAGAGAATTTATGCTGTTTCCGAAAGACTCAATACATTGCCTCCCGAAGAGATCGAGTAGCGCTTTCCGTTTGCTCCCTATTGGTTATGAAGTTCTGATTCTTTTATGATTTCTCAGAAGTTGTTCCGAATTCGGAACAACTTCAACTGGAATATCTTTCTTTAGTAGAGGGAGAGGCATGAAGTTTGAGACAGCGAACATAAGCAGAAATTAATAGCAGGTCTGTTCTTTTTTCATACTTTGTGAATTTCTGCCTTCATTAACCGCAAAACCTTGATATTGCAAGCTGAGAATAAGACAATTCAGGCGTTTTCATGAGGTAGATATTTTGGACACATCCACTATCTCCAATAAAGACGATAGTTCACCAGCGGCACAAACTCCCTCTGGTGGCACGGCCAGGCCCATCCAGCTCAATTCGAATTTGCTGGACAAAGGAGCTGCTGAATCGCCGAGAAATGAGCAGCAGCCTAATTTCAATTCCCTCAGCAAAACCAGTCTCCTTCTCTTCGCAACCATTTTCATTTCAGCATGCGCCATGTATTTCACTCACCTGGGAGATATGCCGCTATTCAACCCTGATGAAGCGCTCTACGCAGAGCCTGCAAGGGAGATGTTAGAAACTGGAGAGTACGTAACCACTTATCTTAACTACCAGGTTCGGTACACAAAGCCACCACTTTTTATCTGGGCAATCGCCGCCTCTATGAAAGCTTTTGCTGTAAGTGAGTTTGCCAGTCGCTTCTTCAGTGCCGCTTGCGGCGCGATTTTAGTCGGTCTGACCTACCTTTTCACCGAAAAGTTTATTGGTAGAAAGCAAGCAATTCTCGCTGCTTTTCTGCTGCTCCTGTCTCCCATGTATCTGGCAATCTCAAGGTTAGCCATAACCGATATCCCGCTATCTTTATTCGTTTCCGGCAGCGCGATGGGACTCATCTATGGATTCTACAGCAAGGAAAATCGCTGGAAATGGTTCTCCTACGGTTTAATCGGTCTGGGCGTGATGACAAAAGGACCGGTGGCCATAGTTTTGCCTGCTCTAATGTTGGTTCCCTATCACCTGATAATGGGTGAAGTTAGAAAAGCCTGGTCCTATTACAGACCGTTAGCTGGTCTCGGGGTAATAGCACTTATCGCTTTGCCCTGGTTCGCCCTTGAAACCTGGGTGACCAGAGGTGAATATTTTGAGTCGTTTATCATGCGCGAGAACCTGCAGCGGTTTACCGGAGTTGTCGACCACAAATATCCCTGGTGGTATCATCTGGCCGCCATGGGAGGCGGTTTCTTCCCTTTTACACTGGCTCTTCCTTTTGCCTGGTTCTTAGCCATCAAAAAACTTATTGCAGCAACAGCCAACCCGAAAGAATTTATCAAAGCCCCATTTGAAAACGCTCGCAACCAAAATCTTTCCCAGAAAGCGTTTCTCTTTTCTGCTCTGGCATCGCTTTCGATACTGATATTTTTCAGCTCCAGCGTCTCAAAACTATTACCCTATACTTTGCCTGCGTTCCCGTTTCTTGCGATCACCACTGCCTGTTTGCTAACCGCAATGGCAAAGGATCGCAAATGGCTTCCGGTAACCATCGGTTACGCTATATTCAGCACAGCAGTTTTGGCAAGCTATAGTCTGCTTCCTTATCTGGAAGCGAAACTCAGGTATTGCCCACCCGAATTGATTAGCTATTTGCCGGGCTATATCACGTTTTTAGCTGTTACCGGCATTGTTCCGCTAGCTCTAGCTATCTCCAGAAAAATATATGCATCGTATATGGTGTTTCTGGTGATGCTTGCATCCGGGATCCTTTATTTTGGACCACCGTTACAAAATATATTCGCCGACGCCTGGGAGCGCCCTCTTCAATCTTTCGTACAATATGCGGCTCAATCAGACAAACCTATTTATCTCTGCAATATCAGAAAACCTTCAGCTACTTTCTACGCTCTTCGCAGAGTAGAGAAGGAGGAAAGTCTCGAAGGTCTATTCAATAGATTCTCCACTGTTGATTCGGCATATGTAATCGGAAGAGCCAGCCACAAAGAAATTTACTTAAAGAGTAACGATTTCAAACTAGTGGCGGAGAACGGTAGATTCATCATGCTTGAATTCAACAACAAAGAAAGAGCTAGAATTCAGCAGAACTCAAAAGAGAATACTGAAGCGAAAATAGAAGCGAATATAGAAACAAAAACAAAAGCAAAATCAGAAGTAGAAATCTAAGTCGGATTGTAAGGGACAGGAGAAATGCCTCAAAACGCGGAGTCGCAGTTATCGGCAGAGAAGCAACAATTCAAAGCACGGAGTCGCGGTTAACAGTTCAGGGAGCAGATATTGGGGAGCAAATGAAGAACAAAAAGATTCTTGTTACTGGCGGAGCCGGATTCATTGGCAGTCACCTGGTCGAACACCTGCTGGCGAACGACAACTCGGTGGTGGTAATCGATAACTTCAATGATTTCTATGAACCGTCTATCAAAAGGTCGAACGTTAAAGCCTACAGCAACAACGAGAATTGCCGCGTTGTTGAGGGAGACATCCGCGACTTAGATGATGTAAGAAAGGCGTTTCTTGACGGTCCCTTCGACGCAATCGTTCATCTTGCCGCCATGGCTGGTGTGAGACCATCGCTTGAGAATCCCTCCCTCTACGTGGATGTGAATCTGAAAGGCACTCAAAATTTACTTGATTCCGCCACAAAAGATCCCGACAACCTTCCTTTATTTGTCTTCGCCTCCTCAAGCTCTGTTTACGGTGCCAGGCAATCTGAAAGCTTCAAGGAGACAGATAGAACCGACAAACCGATCTCTCCCTATGCCGCCACTAAGATGTCCGGAGAGATGATCTGTCACAGTCAGCATGTGGCGACCGGCATGGATATTGTCTGCTTACGCTTCTTCACTGTTTTTGGACCGCGCCAGAGACCGGATCTGGCCATCCATAAATTTTGTCGATTGATCGACTCGGATCAACCGATAGAGATGTATGGAGATGGCAGTAGCCAGCGAGACTACACTTATATCGGCGACATTGTAGATGGTATCAGCCGTGTTCTTGATTTGAAGAATCCAGGTTTCGAGATCTTCAATTTAGGCAGGAGTGAACCGGTAGTCCTCAGCGACATGATCAAAGCCATTGAAAAAGCTCTCGGGAAAGAAGCAATCATAAATAGAAAGCCCATGCAGAAGGGTGATGTGCCCAATACTTTCGCTAACATCGACAAAGCAAAAGAGCAGCTCGGATACAAACCGCATACAAGCCTGGATGTAGGAGTGGCTGAGTTTGTCGACTGGTACAAAAAAGAGAAAGAGAGAGCCAATGTCTCCGAACTTAGCCCAATTAGGTTAAAATAGTCTGGTTTACCCCTTGCACCCGCCCCACTCAGGACTAACTGGTCAGATGGAGATTAGCACCTGCGCCAAAGACATGGTAGATCTGCTGAAAGCAGGTCTGTTTGAAGAGTTTCGAGGAAAGTACCAGAATCTCGTTAAAGAGGGAGTGCACAATCCTTTCGAGATAGCGGAAGCTATCAATGGAAGAATCCAGGAGATGGACCCGGGGTCCGATTCCAAGATTATTGTTTCCCAGAAAACCAACTCAGACAAGCATATCGTGATGATTATGGACTCCTCCCGGTTCTTTGGTGAGGCGTTTACCGTCACCAGGCAAATGTTTGTGGTCTGAACCCCGTATATATTCTTCATTCTAAGCAATAGAAGCGTTTTTTAATCTTAGGCGCCATAGCCGCAGCCTCCGGTTAGAAGCGCGGAAATTCCTATATTGAAAACCTAAAAGCTCCTTTATATCCTCAAATTAATAGGGATTCTTGCTTCATTGGCCCGTAAAATAGTCAAGAACCATTTTGAGGTCTATATCGGTCGTGCAAACCGTAAAAGAACGCCCAGACACAAAAGAGAAAAGTACGCAAAAAAGCCCCACCGGGAAGTCTTCCCGCAAGTACGTGGCTTCCGCTGTGATTGCTTTTGCGTTATTCATAGTCACCAACATCGCGCTATTCACGATTTTCGGTCCTGTTAAGAGCTATGGCAACGATCTCTGGAACGGTACAGGCTCAATCGACCTCGCCATTGAAGATTTTAAAAAGCTGGAGAGCAAGCCGGATGTTGTTTTGCTTGGCTCTTCTCTGATGATGTATCCCTTCTGGTCGATGGACTTTAACCGGGACCAGAGCATCGGGGATCTCTTTCATCACCATCGGTCTTCCACCCTGGAAAATAAACTGAGCACGGATGGTGCCGTCAATAAGCCGACTGTTTTCAGCTGGGCGATTTTCGGTCAGATGGCTTCAGATTCTTATATTTACGCTAACGAATTCCTGAAAGGGGATAAGAAGCCCCGCATGGTCATCTGGGGAATCGCCCCCAGGGATTTCAGCGATGCGGAGCTCTCGAGCCCGATGAACACAATCTCTTTTCAAAGATTGGTCAACCTCAATAATTGCAGCGAGTATGGCGATATCTATCTACCTACTTTCCAGGACAAAGCTGATTTCATCATCTCCAAAAGCGTCTTTCTTTACGGTAGACGCTGGCATATCCAGAAAGAGATTAACAAGGGCGCGGACAAGGTAAGGATGTGGACAAACCCATCTGCACCGGTATCCGAAAACAAACCAGGCTTCGAAAAGGATGCCGGAGGCTTTAAGTTCACCGGTGGCAGAGAGGAGATCTGGGAGCACAGCACCCTGGAGTATCAAAAGCGCTACAAAAACATCGATATCGAAAAACTGCGCATCCAGCTCGGTTTCATGAAGCGTATGCTCTCCTTGCTTAACGAGAGAGGCGTGCAAGTGATGATTGTGAACATGCCTCTGACCGAGACCAATCGAGAGCTAATGCCCCAGGGCTTCTACGATTCTTTCCGGCAGGAAGTAGCAAGGATTGCCAAGGAAGAAGGCGCTGTATTTGAAGATCATGGTGCCGATGGCGATATCTCCAACAGTGATTTCTGGGATACGGCCCATATGAGCTACCAGGGCGGATATAAACTTCTAGATAAGATAACCCCTACCATCGAAGGGATGCTCTCCAAAACCGAAACTGCACAGTCGAGACCTTAAGTCGTCTACTGCCTAGTTACAGGCTGCTTACTGCCTGCTCACTGGTTAACTACTGGTTAACTACTGACTGCTTACTGGCTACTGGCTAGTGCGGCATCATGAAGAAAAGTCCGGCTAACAAGAGCAATAGAATCAAGACTCCGGCTATGGTACCTGCCGAAGATGGAGCAGCCATCTCAATCTCTCCGGTCTTTTGACGAATACTGCGAAGACCCGGATTGGATGCTCTGGGGCTTTTCTGTTTCTCCAGGAGCTCTTTGATCTTCTCCTGTCTCTTTACCTCTTTCTGAATGCTCAACTCTTTTGCCATGACCCGGGAGGTGACATCGGGAAGTTGTACGGACCAGGTCTTAGCATCGAGAAAGTCTACCGCTCCCAATTGCATGGAGCGCTTGACCAGATCAGCTTCCAGGGTTTCATTGCTGACCAGGAAATGCTTATCTTCGAACTCACTCCTGAGACTATCAAGCAGAGCCAATCCGTTCTCTGGCTCAGGTGAAAGTGTAATCCAGATCACCCGATATCTTCCCTTGCCGACTTCCTTGATGACAAGCGGGCGAACTCGAGATCATTGCTCTGGGCTAAAAGAGATTCGATCCGGCTGGACATTTCTTCGACTTCAGAGACCAAAAGAGTGGATAAGGACAAACTTCAAACTCCTGTAATCAAGCCAGAGAACCTCTTGGAGAAACTCTCTAAGAGCCGCTCTAAGAACAGGTCAGGAAAGCTCTCAGCCTCAACTTGTTGCATAACCTGAGAGTGATCATCATACTCTATTTGAATCCTCTCTGTCCTCTACCCGGAGAGTGAGAAGCGCCGCAACCAAAAGAGCGGCACCGCCCATCATCACCACATATAGAGGCTGATTATTGAATACATTTTTTACAAGCGGCTGCAGAAACAGCGACGCCACTATCTCAGGCAAGACGATAAAGAGGTTGAATACTCCCATGTATACACCGGTTCGCTCAACAGGAATAGCACTGGATAAGATGGCATAAGGCATGGAGAGAATGGAAGCCCAGGCAATGCCTACTCCAATCATCGTATACTGGAGGGCGAAAGGCTCGCTTATAAAATAGATTGCCAGTAGGGAGATTCCACCGGCCACCAGACAAAGACAGTGCAAATACTTTCGTCCTATTAGCTTGGCGATCTTTGGCAATAGAAAAGCGACGATGAAACATACGAAAGAATAAATAGCAAAACACCAACCGCCCCATTCCGTACCCTGGTCGAACAGCGGGGACTGCGGCCCCTCCGCCTTAAAAATGTTGTAGGCCGTGGTCAAGCCAAAATATAGCCACATGCAAAAGAGACCGAACCAGGTGGCAACCTGAACCAGGGCTAGCTGCTTCATGGTCTCAGGCATCTCTTTCAGGGCCTCAATGATCTCAATAATCATGTCTTTCAAGAGCTGTGCGGGACCTGCCTTCTTCTCTCTTTCAAAAGCTTCCATATCCTCGGGGGGATACTCGGAAGAGGTGAAGACAGTCCAGAGAACACAGATTAAAAACACGGTGGCGCCGATTTTGAAAGAATATTGAACGGTGAGGGGGATTCCATTTGCGGCCGTTCCGGTAACACCGAGTGAACGGAAGATGATCGGCAGTGCGTTGGCAAGAGTCGCCCCGATACCGATGAAGAAACTTTGCATAATGAAGCCCATGGTTCTCTGTTCTTCATTGAGCTTATCCGCCACAAATGCTCTGAAGGGCTCCATACTGACATTGATACTGGCATCAAGGATCCAGAGAAGACTGGCAGCCGCCCATAAATAAGGAGAATCAGGCATCACAAAAAGAGCGATACTTGCCAGAATTGCCCCCACCAGGAAGTAAGGTCTACGCCTTCCCAGTCTGGTCCAGGTCCGATCGCTCAATGCGCCTATAATCGGCTGGACAAGAAGTCCTGTGATCGGTCCTGCCAGCCATAAAATTGGAATCTTATCCGGGTCGGCGCCCAGTTTTGTATATATGGCGCTCATATTCGCCAGTTGCAGACCCCAGCCGAACTGAATTCCGAGAAAACCGAAATTCATGTTCCAAATTTGCCAAAATGATAGCCTAGGTTTCAATATGATTTGCCGCTCAAGGGAATTTATAGTTTACCAAATTTAAATTTAGACCAGTCAGTTGTACAGTATTGTATTTGGTGAATCGGTTCACAGTAGAGCAGCCACAGGAGTGTTCCATGAATTTCATTGAGAAGCAGACGGAATCAGATTTCGCCACCATCGCTGGATTAGAGTTGAGAGGACGATTGATTGCTTTCTCGAACATTTTCGGCTTGCTAATGCTTTTGGCTATTGTCAATATAGCAAGCAATCCGGCCCTGGCTCAGAAGAGCAGCTCTAAGAGCAAATCCAAAGACGCCGCAAGAGCCATAGCCACCAAACAGACAAAAGTATTTGAATACAAGGAAGGCTTTGAGCGTAGACCTAAAGACATTATCAATACGCTTAAAGATAATGAGGTGAGCCGTTTTCAGACCATGCTTGAAGGACTTGATCAGGCATATGACCTGGATAACACCTTAAAAGGGAAGGGACCCTGGACACTTTTTGCCCCTTCCGACAAGGCATTTAAGAAAATTCCCTACGAAGATCTGCAAAGCCTTTTTGCCAATAAGAAGAAGCTAAAACAGGTTCTTTCCTACCATATGGTAAAAGGAAAGTTCAAACTAGAAGATTTGAGGAAAAAGACTTCCTTGAAAACCGTTGAAGGGCATTCAGTGAAAGTCAGCAATAGATTCGGCAATATCTTCATGGATGATTCCTTTCTATCCACCGCCGACGTACCCTGCTCCAACGGGGTGATTCATGTCATAGACAGGGTGATAATGCCGCCTCTTTCTAAATAGACCTTCTAGTAGTACCTCGACTTAAATTTTGAACTAATCGCGGGACAGGGAGAATCAGGATGCGCAAAAACGTAGTTCTAACAGGGGTGGGGCGAGACCGAGTCGGAATCGTCGCCAAGCTGTCCAGTGTTCTTTACGATATCGGTTGTAATCTTCTCGACTCAAGCATGACCTTATTAAGGGGTGAATTCGCGGTCATTTTAATGGCTCAATTGCCGGAGGGTTCCTCGATAGAGGAGCTGCAAGAAAAGCTGAAAGCCGCTGAAGAAGAGCTTGAGATGAACGTTTACGTCAGAGAGCTAAAAGACGACGAGCTGGAAGAAGAGCCTGAGGATGAGACCGCCTATATTATCTCTGTATATGGAGCTGATCACCCCGGTATTGTATACGGTGTCACTCAGGAGCTGGCCCGCTTAAAAGTCAACCTCACCGACGTGGAGACAAAGAAAACAAGCGCCTCTAAACCTATCTTCTATATGGTACTTGAAGTAACTCTGCCGAATGGCATGAAAGAATCCCAGCTAAAGAAAGAATTGAAGCGCAAAGCAGAGGAACTCGATGTGGATATCAGTGTACAAGCTGTCGAGTACATGGAGATCTGATGGCAGTTCTACCGGTCCTCACGTATCCTGATAAACGATTGAAGCTGATATCAAAAGAGGCGGATCCCCTCTCCAGAGAGACCGCTCAAATCATAGAAGATCTAGTTGATACCATGAATTCTTCACCCGGTTGCATAGGTATCGCCGCTCCCCAGGTCAATATCCATAAGCGCATCGTGGTGGTCGATGTCTCTCGCAACCCCCGGCTCAATTCAAAATTGGGTCTCACGGTTATCGTCAATCCAGTGATCACAAAGCAATCAGGAAAGTCCGTAGCCAAAGAGGGATGTTTGAGTTTGCCCGAGTTGATTGCAACGGTAAGAAGGTCAAAGAAAGCGATAATTGAAGGCTTTGGAGTTGATGGCAAACCAGTAGTTGTGGAATCGGCAGGCTTTGATGCCAGAGCGCTATTGCATGAGATAGATCACCTGGACGGCATTCTTTTCCTGGATCGGGTCTCCTCAATAAAGAGCGATGTATTTAGACGCGGCAGGCACACAAAAGAAGCCTCCGACGACTGAAGCAGACATACTTTCACTCATCGGTCTTGCTGCTAGAGATGCCCGAGCTGCTAAAATGGAAGAGATGTTGAGGCGCTTTCTTATGGCAATATTGAACCCGCACAAGTTAAAAGAGGCTGGCATAAAACCTCGGTACTTTGCCTCAGTTATTTTTCTGGTTCTCGCGCTGGTGATTTTTTGTAAGCCTGCTCTGGCTGATGCTAAGCAAGCTGATATTTTCCATATCACTGAGGATTTCAAACTTGAGGAAGGTCCCTTACTGGAGCGTCGTCAGGCACTTAAGAGACGAATTCTAGAAGCTGAAGCCGACGGAATAGGCGTCAAGAACTACCTTAATGCTTTTAAGTTCGTAGAATCGATGGTGGTAGCCGGAAAGCCAGAGAAGGACCTGGCACCGAGACTGGACTCCATCAGTCGAGGACTTGATGAACAATACAAAAGAAGCCATGTTCTGAAAACCCAGAAAATTCCACCTCCAATAGCGGCAAGTTCTCCGCCACCGTCTTACAACGGTGAAAGCCGTCGCGGGGGCAGAAGTTCAGGCAAATTAGATTCTATGCTGAACGGAGGCAATCGAAATGAGCTGGTCGATAAAATTAAAAACGGCTGGTTCGGAGGAGACCTGCCTGATTCTATCAAGAAGAAAATCCCTCCTGGTTTTGACCCCAGCAAAATGAGCAAACAGGACATAGACAGGCTGATGAACAGATTGGGTAAATAGTACCTGAAGATCCATGCCTCATAAAGAGAATCATGTCCTTATGTACAGGCTAAATTACAGGCTTCAATACAGATTGGAGCCGTTATTTAAAACTCAATCGAAATCAAAACTTCTCGGTCTGACAATTGCAATCGTGCTTTGCTCGGTAGTCTTCTGTGATGAAGTCCGTTCCGAAAAGCGCTACATTTTCAAACCTGGCTCCAGGCAAGCGATAGAAGTTGAAACCACAGGCAATACCAGATATCCATCCGCCGGGCAACCCTCCGTCGGCTCAGGCGCTGGAACCTATTCGAGGACAAGGCAGAGCGGAGCCCGAAGGAGAGACACTGCTGCCAGGAAAGGTCAGGCGGCGGGAAAACGTGCTTATCATCTCACTGAATAC
>JAUIJG010000602.1 GCA_030431355.1 bacterium | reverse complement strand
GCTAACAAGGAGAGAAGAATGTCCAGTAAAGCAAAAATCGGCTTAATCGGCCTGGGTGTCATGGGAGAGAATCTCGCCCTGAATATAGAAAGCAAAGGATTTCCGATTGCCGTCTACAACCGAAGCCCAGACAAAGTTGATGATTTCATGAACGATCGAGCTGAGGGTAAACAGGTCACCGGATTCAAAGACATTCCCACCTTTGTCGACTCTCTGGAAAGACCAAGAAAAATTGTCTTGCTTGTCAAAGCCGGCGCCCCCGTGGACGACACCATAGACAAGCTCAGACCATTTCTGGATGATGATGACATCATTATAGACGGTGGCAATTCACACTTCGAAGATACTATCCGAAGGGAGAAAAGCCTGGTACTGGACAATGTTTTCCTCATCGGCTCCGGGGTGTCCGGAGGAGAAGAAGGAGCGCTCCACGGACCTTCTTTGATGCCCGGCGGAGACAAAACAGCTTACGACAAGATCAAGCCGATCTGGGAAGCGATCGCGGCCCAGGTAAATGACGGTCCTTGCGTAACCTACCTGGGTCCCAATGGTGCCGGGCACTTTGTCAAAATGGTGCATAACGGTATTGAATACGGAGACATGCAGTTGATCGCAGAGGTCTACGACATCATGCGACGCGGACTTTCCATGGAGACAAAAGAGATTGCGGATCTCTTTTCCAAGTGGAATGAAAGCTTCTTAGATTCCTTTCTAATAGAGATCACTTCAGAGATTCTCACGGTGGATGACCCTGATACAGGCAAACCCTTAGTTGACCTGATCAAAGATAAAGCAGGTCAGAAAGGGACAGGCAGATGGACAGCCGAAATCGCTCTCGAGCTAGGTATCGCCATTCCCACAATCGATGCCGCCATCACAGCCAGAGTTCTCTCCAGCATGAAAGATGAACGCATGGAAGCTTCTTCCCTTTATCAGGGACCGGAAGCCGACGCATCCAGACACCTGACCGTTGATAAATCGGTGATGCTTGATTATCTTGCCAAAGCTCTCTATGCCAGCAAAGTATGCAGTTACGCCCAGGGTATGGCTCTCATTGATGCCGGCTCAAAGCACTATGACTGGAATATCGACCTGAAAGAGACCGCAAGAATATGGAAAGGCGGATGTATCATCCGAGCCCAGCTTCTAGAGAAGATTAGAGCCGCCTACGATCGCAAGCCGGAGATCAAAAACCTCCTGCAAGACACCGAATTTGGTTCTTTCTTGCAGGAAGCCCAGGAAGGCTGGAGGCAGGTAAACGCTTTTGCCCAGCTTTCCGGAATACCGGTGCCGGCTCTTTCTGCCAGTCTGGCTTACTTCGACAGCTATAGAAGCGCTACCCTGCCCCAGAACCTCACCCAGGCCCAACGAGACTTCTTCGGCGCCCATACCTATGAAAGAATCGACAAGCCTGAACTAGGATCCATACATACTGATTGGCCCTCCATGGTCAAGCAGAAAACAGCAAGCAGCTAAAATCGCCGATTGCTTCGACGGTGAGCGCTTTGATAGAATTGTCAGGTTGTCTCGCATGAATCAGCCGATTAGATGCCGACCTATCCTCTCACCGCCATCAACGTGGGCAGCTTCCCCCTGGGTGAAGCTGACAAAGTAATCACACTATTCTCCAAAGAGCGTGGTGTGGTCAAAGCCGTGGCGAAAGGAGCGAGGAAACCTGGGGCAAAGATATCCGGCAAAGCCGAGGTACTTTGCGTCAACAATCTCTTGCTGGCCAAAGGAAAGAGCCTGGATATTATTACCCAGGCAGAATCGATTGAAACATTCTCTCCCCTGCGTACCGACCTGGAGAGGCTAACTTTCGGACTTTATTTCGCCGAATTGACCCGTTCTTTCGGAACAGCATTGGAAGAGGATTCGGAAGGATTTTTTCAAATCCTCTTTCATTTTCTATCCCTGCTTTCGGACTCGCAAACTGTACCGGCACT
>JAUIJG010000170.1 GCA_030431355.1 bacterium | reverse complement strand
TAATCACAAGAAACAAGGCGGCGATTCGTCAGTTCGCCAAAGACGAAGGCGGCCGTATGGTGCTGAAACCACTTCAGGGCTCCGGCGGTCAGGGCGTCTTTTTGATTGATAAGAACAACATGTCCAACCTCAATCAAATCGTGGACTCCATCGCTAAAGAAGGCTATATCATCGCCCAGGAATATCTCCCGGAAGCGGCCAAAGGTGACACAAGACTCTTCTTGATGAACGGTCAACCTCTCAGACACAAAGGCAAATATGCCGCTTTCAGAAGAATCGGTGCCGAGGACGATATTCGCTCCAACGTGCATGCCGGCGGTAGCATCGCTCCTGCGGAGATAACCGACGAGATGCTGCATCTGGCAGAAATCGTCAGACCGAAAATTGTTCAGGACGGAATGTTCCTGGTCGGACTCGATATTGTCGGCAACAAACTCATGGAGATAAACGTTTTCAGCCCGGGCGGTTTAGGAAGCGCCCAGAAGTTTACCGGAGTAAATTTCGCCCATGTGGTAATCGCAGCCCTGGAAAGGAAAGTAGATTACATGCGCTTCTATCAGCGCAACTTCGACAATGTGGAGATGTGCACCCTTTAACCAGGGTGTCATAGACAACTAAACAAACAAAATCAGCTGGCGATTACATGTCCACAACTGGAAATTTGAATCATCGCCAGCTGGTTTTTATCCAGGTTAGTTTCATAGAGAGCACCGGGCACATCTTCTGCCAGTATTGACTTACCCTCTTCGGGCTCGAAGTACAAAATTTCAAAAGAAGAATCCTGCTCGGGCAGCTCCTCTACAGCCGATTCAGAGGCTGAACAAGATCCGAGAGCACTTAAAATCTGCGACCACAATTTATTCATGGCACCCAACCCCAGGCGAAGTAAAAGCAATATGCAAAAGCAGGCATCCGATGACAAATTTGTATCATAGATAGTACTGAATGTGAACTCGTAATTAGTACCAACTCAGATTAAATTTCGAAGACGAAAGGTACATGAAAGGTAAAATGGTTCAGTGATAGCTCGTTCTGGGAAGTCGAGCATGGGAACAACTGCAATTGAAGAATAACTCCAGCGGGCCGATCATGGTCAGACAGGGTCTGACTTCCTGGACATTGGTGACATTCAGGTCTCTGAAGAACCCCAACTATCGCAACTATGCCATTGCGCAGCTCGTATCCAGCTGCGGAAGCTGGGTGCAGCTAACAGCTATCAGCTGGCTTGTTTTCGACCTCACCAACTCGGCCATGTACCTGGGTACGGTTAGTTTTCTCAGACAATCTCCGGTTTTGCTTTTCGGCTTCTTAGGCGGCTGGGTGGCGGATCACTTCGACCGAAGAAGAATCCTTATCTCAACGAAAGTCGTGATGATGGTACAGGCAATGCTCTTAGGCACCCTGACCCTGACCAACAATCTCAACATCTGGATGGTCATGATTCTGGCGACCACCCTGGGTATAGCCAACGCCATCGATATGCCCTCAAAACAGGCATTCACCTTCAACCTGGTGGAGAAGAAAGACCTGGTCAATGCGGTCAGTCTCAACTCTTCAAGCTTTCACACCGCGCGCACCCTGGGCCCGGTAATCGCAGCATTGATTGTGCACCATCTGGGCAATCGCACCGGCGAAAGCACCTGCTTTTTTCTGAACGCCGCCAGCTTTCTGGTGGTGATCGCCACCCTTGTCAAGCTCAAAGAATTGAGCCTGGAGAAAGCGGATAAGTCAAAGAAAAAAACCTTCGATTTGAAAGAGTCCCTGGCCTTCGCGGCCAAGCATGAAGATGTAAAGGTCACTTGTATCCTGGGTGCGGTTACTGCCTTTCTCTGCATGCAATACATAGTGATGATGCCGGTTTTCGCTAAAGATGTATTTCAGATGGGGATGAACGGATTCGGAACCTTGATGGCTTCGGCAGCGGTCGGCTCTTTTCTCGCCTCCCTCGCCCTGGCGAACAAAGGACAGGACAAAGAACATCTCAAAAAATATATCAAAGTGGCGGCAGTCGCCATGGCTTCGACCCTGGTGATTTTCGCTAACCTGAACAACTTCTACCTTGCTTGCCTGGCAGCTACTGTTCTTGGCTTTAGCGGCACCACCCAGCTCAGCGGCAGCAACTCATTGATACAACTTGCCGTGGACGATTCACTGAGAGGAAGGGTGCTTAGCCTCTGGATGATAACGGTATCCGGACTCGGTCCCACCGGCGGCTTGATTGTCGGATGGGCGGCGCAGCAATACGGAGCCCCTGTCGCTCTGACAGCTTCCGGCATCGTAGCGGGAACCATAGCCCTTGTTATGCTTTTTGTAGATCGGTCCAGAGCTTAAGCCTAAGTACTGTTTCTATCCGATCACATCGGCTAGTATCTATATCAATGAATGCAAAAAAAACTAAGAGTCCTCAATCTCAAGGCAAGAGCGAGAAAGTATTGGAACGCGCTAACCAGCTCGACGATATAATTTCACGCATCGAAGCAGAGAAAAAAGTAAGACGCTCCCTCTATTTTAGAGGCAAGGCGGTGGGAAAAATCCACATAGACCGGCAGCTTCCTTTTTTATGCCTCTACCGCCTTTCGGATGAAGACAAGAAAAACAGAACCGGTGACGAAAAGTTAGTCATGGGAGAAGCCTCCTATATCATCGCACCTGGTGCGAAAACTTATCAAAGCTGGCTATCCGAAATAATAAAAGAGATCGCCTCTCATTTGTCGGCTAAATACGGAGCTTTTCTTGTCATAGAAGTCTGGACCAAACCGGTGGTCACCACAGCAGACATGGCGGCCAGTCCCCCGCACTTCAAAATTCACTTGCCCCCCATACGCTATCCCCAGATAGACACTGATGTGCTGGTCCGATCCCTTGAAGGTATTCGAGTTCAAAAGCAAAAGACCCAGGTGAATTATGCACCGAAAAAACAGCACTATCCCCAGGGATTCAAGGAGCTTATCAGTTCCAGGCAAGCGGAAGAAAACAATATCCATTTCCTCGGAATTGAAGTCGGCGACATCTATAGAGATTCAAACACCAACACAGACTTTCCCAAGCTAAAGCAAACCATATGGCGAGGTCTCTCCCGGTCAATAAAAAGACTGGTCTTTGATTTTGTCCAGACAAAGAGCAGCTTCAGACCGGCTCACTACCATGCCCTGGGCAAGAACAGCCTGGTCAAATCAGTATGGACCATTGATGAGCAGTTGGCGAACATCAGCAAACAACTGGACCTGGTACTATCGGTAACACCAACGAATACTGTCGACGCTTACCGGGAATTCAAAGCGAGGAACTTTGAAAGAGCGCCGAAGTTTCTCTATCGCCCCCTAACATTTAACCCCGGGGATCTGAAGAGAGAGCTGTACTCTATCAATATAGATCGAATCGAAGATCCTGCTATGTCCCAGCTTTTCATGCTTCAGCAAAGAGGTCTGGACAACAAGATCTCGTTGATGTCCGACCGGAGCACCGGACGATTTGTCTACGGCAGCCTTCAACTTTATGGAAAGGTTGATGAATACCACGTGGACCTGGCTCGCTACATTCTCAATAATGTCAAAAGACTGCCAGGTAAACCACCCAAACAGGATGTACTATCCGCGCTGGAATTCAGCACCGAGGCGGAAAAAGAACTTGAATACTACCGCAATCTAAATCCGATTTTCAAAGGCAAAGTGGAGATTCGAGACGATATTCCAGGGGTTCTAGTATCCAGCGATACACTTTTGATAGGCGACCAGGTCAAAATAAACAAGAAAAGATGTGGTGCGGTTCTTCAACATGAGGTAGGAACCCACTTACTCACCTACTTCAACGGACAATCCCAACCTTTTAGACAGTTGCAGACCGGGCTTATAGGCTACGATGAACTCCAGGAGGGTCTTGCCGTTCTGGCCGAGTATCTTCATGATGGACTGACGGCCACCAGACTGAGAACCCTTGCCGCCCGCACGATAGTGTGTCGGATGATGATCGATGGGGCGAGTTTTATCGATGCTTTCCGAGAGCTGACCACCAGATATAGATTTCCTCCCCAGACAGCTTTCAAAATCATTACCCGTATCTTCAGAGGTGGAGGACTTACAAAAGACTCTGTCTATCTCAAAGGTCTCGTCTGGCTTTTAGAGTATTTCCGTCGCGGCGGAGAAGCTGATATTCTCTTTGTTGGTAAGTATCCCATCCAATTTCTGCCCTTTATCAAAGAGCTTCTCTGGCGAGAAGTGATAAAACCGCCCCTGGTATTACCAAAATACTTGTCCCGGGAGCATTCGGATAATTATCTGGATACTTTGAAGGCAGGAATAACGGTAGAAAATCTCTGTGCCCAGACTAGATAATCAGAAAGATAAGAAGGAAACCGGACCTTGAATATTGGATTTTTTGTAACCGACCTCAGTCTGGAGAAGCCTCAATACAGCACCTACTGGGTATCGCTGGCTGCCATTGCCAGGGGTCACAAAGTTTTTCATATCAGCGCCAGCGACCTCGAATACACCGAAAGCGGAGATTTAAGAGTCAAAGCAAGAAGTGTCAAAAAGAAAAAGTACAAAGATTCCAGAGCCTATTTTGAGGCATTAAGAGGACCGGAGGGTCAGGAAGAGAGCATCTCGGTATCGGATCTGGACATACTTCTATTGCGAAGCGATCCTGCCTGCGAGACGGATGGATACAAATGGGTGCAGCCCATGGCCCTTCAACTTGGACGACTGGCTCGTTCCCAGGGAGTGATTGTGCTCAATGATCCGGATGGATTGAGCAAAGCCATGGACAAACTCTACCTGCAACTATATCCCGATTTTGTCAGACCGGAGTCGATAATCACTCGCTCCCCTGCCGACATCAAGCATTTTGCCCGGGAACATAGTGGCAACATCATTATAAAACCGGTCCAGGGCTCCGGGGGCAAGGGCGTCTTCCTTCTCAAGAAAGATGGGGATCATAATTTTAGACAGATGGTTGAGGCTGTTCTGGAAGATGGCTATGTTATAGCCCAGGAATTTATTCAAGAAGCCACCCTGGGAGACACCAGGTTATTCATGATGAATGGAGAGCCGTTAAAAATCCAGGGTAAATACGCAGCTTTCGCCCGTAGAAGAAAAGGTGAAGATGTGAGATCCAATGTCCACGTGGGCGCCACCATAGCCAGGGCGGAGATCACCGACGATATCCTTGAGCTGACCAATGCCGTCAGACCAAGGTTGGTTGAGGACGGAATGTTTCTTGTCGGACTAGATATAGTCGGCAAAAAGATCCTGGAGATCAATGTTTTCTGTCCGGGCGGTCTTCGCAACGCCCAGCGTCTTGAAGGGGTCGATTTTACCTCGGCCATGGTCGATGCCCTGGAAGCCAAGGTCCGCTACCTATCTTATTATCGAGAGAAGTGGTACAACCTGAATCCGGTAGTACTCTAGGTCGCAAAAGTTTATTTGGAATCTACGACCAGCTCTTCCAGCTCTTTCAATCTCTCGTAGCGCTTTTCCAGTTTTTCAAGTTCGAAGCTTATCTGCCCACCCACAGTAAACTTAAGGGACTTGGGAGTGGTACCGGAGGAAAGGCTATCGGCCACCCAGGCGCCCTGGCCGACGGTATATACGGTGGCAGCTTCAGCCACACGTTTGTTGAAAGCCACTCCATTATTACTAAGACCCGCCCCGGCGGTGATAAGCATAACGCCCCAGGCCATCTTTGAACCGGCTATCACACCGTTGGCCAAAACCCGTCTTCTGAAAAGCCTTTTCCCTTCACTCATTCCGGAAGACTCCCTGAGGAGCTGCTGCCGCAATATCTCGAATTCGGAGGAGTATACGGAAAGCCTCTCCTGGATATGAAAAGGTCTTTCTCCCGGCTTGGCCGTCTTGACCGCCATGGATAGCGCATTCAAATCTGTATCAAGAGTCTCCATGCTCCCCATGGACAGCTCACCGAGAGCCGCTCTCGCTTCTGCCATGCCTCTGTCTTTTGCCCTATTGGCAAAAAATCTGTTGACATAAGGACTGACTAAAACAGCAGCGCTTGAGGCAATAAATCCGATCCCGGCAGGCACCGTATAAGATGGCTTTTGTCTGGTCACACCCAGTAGGCCTATAAGAGACCCACCATATCCTCCGGCGGCTGTTGCCACCAGACCGTTAATGTAGCTGACATTTCTTGAAGTCCGTCTCTTGCTCTGGTCCGCATAGAATCTTGCGAATTCCATGAGGACAAGATTGCGAAGCTGAACCAAAACCCTGGTCTCGTCCGTAAGAATCTTGAGCGTCCCGGGACTGACGTTCTTCAAAGAGGATAGGGTGGAGACTCTCCGAGCCAGCAATTCATCCAGCTGATCTTTCAACTCGGAGACTCTCACCGTCACTTGCTTGGGAGAATATCCTTTCTTCCAGGCCCGTCGCTCCCGGGCAAGGTCTACCAACTTCTCGGTGACGATACCAGCCTGAATAATTGCCTGACCGACCACAAGACCGATGGCACCGGCTTCAAGAACATCGTTGTTGGGTTTGTCGGTGCTCCATCGATGACTCATAATCGTTGTGCTGGAGCCAAGGGAGACCGAGGATGCCGACAAGTTATAGAGAAACTGCCTGATACTACGGAACTTGGACTGATCGTTGGTCTCGATCCGAAAGAAGGTGTTGTGCCTGAGAATCTCCAGCTCCAGATCGAGTATTCGCCTGGTCAGACTATGTACATCCTCCAGGGCAAGCTCCGCTTCCACGTCATAAGCTGACTTCGCATATGATGGCACAGCGAAAAAGACGAGCTGCAAGCACAATATTGCTAGAGATAATGTCCTGAAACAAGCCCGCATAACTATTTCCGCTGCGAATACCCCCGTCATTATCTCACACGGAACCGGCCGAGCCCGCTTTATTATGAGGGTCGCCCCAGTTTTATATACAATAGATAGCCAAAAGCGCAGGATCAAAAGGATGAATTGACAACCGCTTCTCCAAAAGGAAGAAGAAAAGGCAATATAATCTGAAGCGAAGAAAAGTGAAAAGGGATTTGAACTATGAACCTGCGCCGACTTAAAACCTTTGTCCTGGCCGCGCTTCTACTAATAGGAGCCGGTTTTGTTGCCGCCGAACTCTCTGCACCGGCCATGGCTCAGAAGCTGCCATCAACTTCTGTAGATAATTCCGGCGATAATGAAAGTTCGGAAGATCCTGGTCTGGTATCTATAGACGGCAAACCGATCTTTACCATTCAAGCGAAGCTCGGCCCCTTTTCCAGGGAAGCAAGAGCGAAGAACGTGGAAAGAAAGATAAGCAGTTTGCTGGAAGACCCGGAGTTTGAGGTAGAGAGCATTTCACTGAATGAGAGCGACACCACAATCAATGTCATCTCGGCCGACACGATTATCACCTCTATCACCGACAAAGACGCCAAACTTGCCGGTGTAGAGAAGCAAGAGCTTGCTCGAAAGTACATGGAAGGTCTTAAAGAAGCTCTTCTGGCAGCAAAAGCGAAGCGCACAGTATCAGGAGCCCTGGAAGAGGTCAATGTAAAAAAATACGGTCAAGGAATGCTCCATATTCTTTTGACCCCGTCCTTCATAAAATTCGCCATTGTCGCCCTCGGTTCAATCATATTCCTGGGAATGGCTGCTGTGGTCAAAAAGTCCCTGGGTCATTATGTTAAAGACTCCAACAACAGATACAACGCGCGCAAGATCGTAACTTTCGCCGGCTACTGCCTCTGTGTTCTGTTTGCCATGGTGGTTTTCAGAGATGCCCTGGGCAATCTTACCGTAATCATAGGAGCGGCTGCGGCTGGAATTGCGTTTGCTCTTAAGGAAGTAATTGTCAGCATCGCCGGTTGGGTTGCCATCACTTTCGGTGACTTCTACAAAGTTGGAGACCGGGTAAGAATCAGCTCCATCAAAGGAGACATCATAGACATCGGGCTAGGTAGAACCACCTTGATGGAGCTGGGTGAGTGGGTCAAAGGGGATTTATACACCGGAAGAATAGTACGTGTCGACAACAGCGTTGTCTTTTCTAGCCCGATGTTCAACTACTCCAGGGACTTTCCATTCCTCTGGGACGAGATCGTCATTCCCGTTAAATATGGCTCGGACTACGACCTGGCCTACGAACTCTTGACAAAGGCAGCCGACGATGTTTGCGGCGACTATTCCAAAGATGCCGGAGAGCAATGGCAGAACATAACAAGAAAGTATCTGGTGGAACATGCACAGACAGAGCCGATGATCACCTATGTTTTCAACGACAACTGGGTTGAATTCACCCTTCGATACGTGGTCGACTACAAGAAGAGACGGAGCACCAGGTTCGACCTTTCCAAAAGAATTTTGAAAGACTTTGAAGCAAACGGAAACCGGCTAGGTCTGGCATCGGCAACTTTCCAATTGGTGGAAGCGCCGCCTCTCGAAGTGAATCTGGTCAAAGGAAGTTGAAAAACTCAGCCCCTTCAATCGACTCACGAAACCATCACAAAGGGAGGATATAATTCCCTTGTTCCACTCGCATTCTTAAATAAGCGGACAGAGTCAGCACTGAGTCACAAGATACAAACCGATGCCTAATATTGATGCTCTTTTGAAACGTAGCCCCGCCTTAAAAGCCCATGTGCTAAACGCGAGAAAGCTGGCCGTTAAAAGACATTTCGAAGAGGCAAGGCGAGAGTATCGCGCGGCGGTGAAACAGGCAGAAGAAGAATTCTCAAGCACCTCGGCCGATTACGGTCTTATTCTCCTTGAACTGGCAGACTTCTACGAATCCTGCGGCAGGGATGTGGAGCTGGCAGGCATAAGATGTAAACTTAGGATTATCCTGAAACATTATTCAGCTTCTTTCATAACCGAAGAGGATATGGCAGACTGAAGCAACCGGCGAGCTAAAGCTCAGATCGCAAGATGTGAAATTTGCTCACGGAACAACACCCGAATCAGGTAGTGGTTATAGCATTACCTGCGGTGCCGCCGCGTGTTGCCCGTTATTGATTTGAAAGATAGGGACAAGGGAAATCCTGGATGCTCAAACTTAGAAGAAAGAGAAAGATCAGGGAGACCGAATTCAAAAGGTTGACACCACCGGGAGCGGCCCCAGGAACACTGGTCAAAGCGCCGGGCGCGTCGACAACGGTGATCAAAACCATCTCGTATGGGCGAGAGAGCCTGGAAGAAGACTCCCTTGAAAACACGGAAGATATAGAAGAGCTGCTCAAGCAAAATCCGGTAACCTGGATCGATGTACGCGGACTGGCCGATATCAAATTGCTCAGACGTCTGGGTAGCACATGTAAGCTACACCAACTGTCCCTGGAAGACGTGGTCTCCGAGGACCAGAGACCAAAAGTAGAAGAGTTCGATAAATACCTTTTTCTAGTCATCCGCATGCTGGAGCCGGAGGGTTCCCACTTTGCCATCGACCAGCTAAGCATGTTCATTTTTGAAAATTACCTGGTCACGTTCCAATCCACGGAGTCGGACTGCCTGGAGCCGGTGCGAAACAGATTGCGAAAAGGGAAAAATCGAATTAGAAACGCCGGCGCCGACTATCTGGGCTATGCCATCATCGACTCGGTGATTGACGCCTATTTCCCTGTCCTCGAAGAATACGGACAAAAAATCGAATCCCTTGAGGAACGCATACTTGAGAACCCTGAAAGTTCTCATATCGAAGAGATACACGCCCTGAAAAGAGATCTTCTCGTTCTCCGTAGAAACATCTGGCCGGTGCGAGAAACCCTTAAAAACTTAATCCGCGATAAAAATCCCTACATATCTGATGAGACTCAAATTTATCTGCGGGACTGCTACGACCATGCCATCAGAATCATCGATATGATTGAAAGCTACAGACAAACTTGTAAGGACCTCATGGATCTTTACCTGTCTCTTGTCAGTAACAAAATGAACGAAGTCATGAAGGTACTCACGGTCATCAGTACCATTTTCATACCACCTACATTCGTGGCAGGTGTTTACGGAATGAACTTCAACACCGAAGCTTCTCAGTGGAATATGCCCGAATTGAACACTACTCTTGGATACCCCATATGCCTGGCATCCATGGCGCTCATATCAATATCGGTACTAATATTTTTGTACAGCAGAGGCTGGTTGCGCTCCGACTGACAACCATAATAATACAGTTGGTAAGAGAATCGAGAGTCTGGTCACATAGATCTATTACAATGATCTATTCCGAATTTTTTGAAATCGAAAGGATCCCGCAGCGATGAAAAAAGGAATCAGGTCTGAGCTTCTATTGTTCTTCGGAACAGTTTTCCTTCTGGCAATGTTTTCTGGAACAACTCCCTGCTTTGCCCAGAATGTTCTGGTTCAGGAAAAGAGCACGGTAAACGCGAAGGAGATTTCAGAAAATGCCGACAAGAGCACGACTCGGAAAAAGAAAACTCTCATCGCTCAAAAGGCGGAAAGCAGCAGCT
>JAUIJG010000601.1 GCA_030431355.1 bacterium | reverse complement strand
GGATTATGCGGCTTAGTTGTCCTCATAGCCCTTTCCGTACTCAATCATGCTCCGGCGGATTTTCTTCTTTTCGGGGCTTTTAGCTATTTTGTCTCAGTCAACATCTTCTACACCACGGTCTGGGGGCTGCACATCCTGGTCCGCTGTCTGGCCGGCGACAAAGCCGGCGTATTCGGCGGGCGCTTGTTCATGGTAGCCACTATGTTTTCAATTTTGACTACCCTGGCCATAGCCGTGCTTCTTCCCCTCACCTTTCTCCTTACCGTTAATTGGGGCTGAAATTTCCCCTCCTTTGATTTGCGAGTTGATTCCGTGTAGGATGCAAATTCAGAAGCGGATATGTTTTGACAGCAGATAGTTGATATTCAGTCGATAATCAGACGTTCATAGACAATAGACGGACAATCAAAGGAATAGCGTAATGACCTTTTTGAAATCTACCCTGGCGGTTCTCTCGGTGTTCGGGATGTTCTCTATTGCCGGGCCGGCAAATGCCCAGCAAGCTGCGAATGCTCCCACGGGGGCAGGCAGCTGGCAGACCATGTCCATCGATGGCGCCACGGTTCGGTTTGAGATGCCGAAGCCGATCAAAATGAATCAAGACCCCCAGAACGGCATGGTGGTATACGCCCACAACAATCCGGCCAGAAAAACTTCCATGAAGGTGGGCATAGTCAAGCGTGATTTTCAAAAAGATCAATCCCAGGGTCTCAGCGACGATAAAGTGCTGGACAATTTTGCCCTGCGAGTGTTGGCAGGCAACAAGCTCTCCTTCAAGAAAATGGGCTTCTCCACCAACTATCAATTCGGCGGCAATCTCAAGCTTGCCACCGGGGTGGGTAAACAGTACAACACCCAGGTTGGCAAAGCCCAGGTGCTCAACCGCTTCTATATAAACAAGCAAGGTCTCTACTATGTGGAAGCCACCACCCAGAACACCAGCGACCCTGAGATAAATCGTTTTCTCAAGTCCTTTAGACCCTAGCTTCCCAGCTTTTAATTCTGGGCCGATATCAAAGTTGAGACTATGGCTCTTTTGAGACCCATGGCCAGAAGGTTCTGGAAACCGATGACATGGACGATATCGTACCTGGCACCGGCATCCACCAGGCGATTGTCCAGGGAGTCCAGGATCTCTTCGCCTTTATAAGCTTCGTCTACTTCCAGAAAGGTAATCACTATCTCTCGCTTCTCCTTCATCTCCTGGGTGGCGGCGATGATAACGTCGCCTATATTCTGGAGATTGGCGATGCCGTCGGTGAGCACCGTGATCGAGAGTGGCTTCGTATATCCGCTTCTTCTTTTAGCAAAATAGCGGGAGAGAACATAGCTCAGTGGTTTTTCTATTTTTGTCTGACCGAAGGGCTTGACCGTGTCGTACAGGTCTGAGATGTCATTCAATTTGACGTTGTCTCGAACAGAAAACTGATGGTTGAATGGTATCACCGAAATCCCCCGGGGGAAGTATTGATTGGCATTGGACATGAAGTCATAACTCTGTTCGCCGCACCACTTCCATCTGGTGTAGTCCTCATATCCGGTGCCTGGTGCCATGGGGCTCATCATGCTGCCCGAGCAATCTACCAGCAAACAACAATCATAATCGGCCAGGATTTTTTCCGATCTTGGAAATGCTTTTGATTTGACCGCTTTGGCCTGGAGGGAGTCTCTTCTGACCCGGGCTTTCAAGTTCTCCCGGGGGGCTAACTCCGGTCGCTCCGAGTTGAGGCGCAACACCTTTAGCTTACCTGCTCTTCTTATGGTCAGTCGGTAAGCGCCTTTATCTACATTGGCTTTCAAGACCGTGTCGCCGGCTTTCAGCCCTGCCAACCAGGCCAGGGAGGGTGGAAAAACTTTGGTTACTCTTCCTGTCAAAGCTTTCGGATTCTTGTTATTGGTCTGGTAACCGAGCCTGCCACTTTCGGTGGTCAGACCGTTGGCCAGGGC
>JAUIJG010000169.1 GCA_030431355.1 bacterium | reverse complement strand
TTTCCATCCGGAGAGACTCTCGGGAAAGCATAAAAATCAGCCCCCTCCGTCAATACCACTGGCGATACCGCTTTAAAACCCCCTCCGGACAATCCATCGAGATCGAGACTGGCTATGTAATTAGCCAGTTCTCCGTTCTCTTCCAGCCGCCTGGGACTGTGGTCTTCCACGACACAGTACAATCTCCGCTTCTTGAAATCGTAGTTCATGTCCGCGTAGCGCCAGGGACCGTCAGCGGTAATTGCCAGGGGCTCTTCTCCATCCCTGAGCAGATAGATTTTCTGGTCCTCGTAGTTCGTGAAGAAGACATACTCTCCACAAGCGAGGAAAGAGGACCCGCCATATTCATGGACAAGCGATCTGGCGTTGTAGCCCTGCGGCAAAAGCTCCTGGACAGATCCATCAGCCGATTGTCTCATCAACACAACCCGGCCACCTTCCAGGGGTCTGCCTTCCAACCAGTAGATATTACCCTCGTCCACTTGCACCTGGCCCAATCTCAAAGTACCACTGGCGATATCACCAGCTTTTATTGGAGATTTCCAAGTACCATAAGCCGCAACGGTTTTGGGGGAAGTCATAGGGTCCTCCATTGGGATGTGAAATATCGAGTGCGAACGCCAGCCGTATGTCTTAACTCAGTCCAGTTTGATACCATCACGGCGGATGGTAAAGTTGATGAGCGCCTGATCTAGAGTCAACTTTCCTGACTTCAGAAGCTCATGCATCACCATGGCAGAGTCTATCAGGTCGGAATCCTTTTTTCTCACATGGCGCAGCATATCCGAAAGCAGCTTCGTGTCGCGAAATCCTATTTTTATAGCCTCTTTGAGATAGTTGGAGTTCACATCTCCAGTCTTTCTCGCGTGCTTCATCACCAGAGCGACCATCTCCGGATCTCCCATGACATCTCTGATGATAATCTTCATGGAATCACGACTGAGATAGCCGCTGAATCGCAAGAAGTCACAAAAGGAGAGATCCATTTGCAGCTTTGAGGTGGCAAGACCAGCCTCTTTCAGCCCGTCGTCGGCCGACTGGCCGGAATGACTTATCTTGTCCAGGACGTTGGCAGCGCGGTTTGCCGAAACCCCACCATTCCAGACCATCTCCTGCAACCTGAGAGTGGCAGCCAGCAACTCTTCGGAGATCCAACCCATCTCGATCAATACCTGGCCAAGCATTTTGTCATTGGCCTGGGCTATTTGAACGGCGGACTCAACCTCAACACTCTTCAGCAAAGCCGCGGCCACCAGCAGTTCGCCTATTCGAATCTTATCCGGATTCTCCAGCCCGTTAAAATCCCTCTGCTTGCTGCCTTTTACCTCTTTGAGCTTGGCTATGGCATCGCTGCGCTCCAGCTTGGACCAGCGCACTTCCTTTTGCAATTCCAGAGCCATGTTCAAAGAAGTCATGTTCAAGCGATCAAGAAGTAAAAGCACACGCCCCAGCGGCAGACCGGAACTGTCCACAGCCCTGAGAGCTATGTCCAACTGTTCGGTGTTCAGGTGATCGGCAGAGTACAAAAGCTCCCCGAGCCTGGTGCCCCGGGTGGCATACGCATCCACACCCAACACAATGAGAGCATCGGTCAGGGTCCACTTTTTGCGGTAGACGACCCCCATGGCCTCCTTGGCGTCATCCCGGCCGATGAGCCCATCTTTCAACATAGACTGAGCTTCTACTGCAGCCCTGATCACTTCAGGAGTAACCACATCCAGCATGACCAGACACTTCCCCAGGGGCAGCCCGGTATGCTTAGCTAAAACAAGACCGCGCTTGACGTCCTTTTCCTGGATTACGTCAAAGAAGCAGAGCAGCTCTCCCAGCATTAGTTTCTCTGTATCGATCTTCACCGGTGTCCCCAAGGTTGCTTTAACTATTATTGGCAAAAGCACAATTAAAATATCTTATTCTAATACTTCAATATATACTTGGCATGGTCAAAGCCTGAAAAAATGGCTTAAAGTTAGAATCCCACTAAAACCAAGTGTCTTGTAAATCTGTCCTTCAAGAACCAGCGCTCAAATCGGAGGAAGCCGGCGGCGATGAAGTCCGTGAAAATAACCTACTTTGCCATTCTCAAGGATGAACGCGGTCTTTCCGAAGAGACCCTGGACACCAATGTGAACACGGCAGAAGAGCTATTCCGTGAACTAAAATCGAACCATTCTCTTTCTCTAGAGCCGCAGCACATGAGAGTGGCCGTGAACGATCAGATCGTAGGCTGGCAGCACCAACTTAAGGGCGGGGATGAAATCGTATTCTTGCCTCCGGTGGCAGGCGGCTAAAGAGGAGTCAGTAGATGTTCGAACTAACCGCAACCAAGATTGAGCCTGCCGAGGAGAAGAATAGACTTCTTGCCCCAGGGGCAGGAGCCCTGGCGACCTTTGAGGGGTGGGTTCGCGACAACAACGAAGGAAAGTCCGTAAGCTCTCTCACTTACGAAGCCTACGAAACCCTGGCTAACACGGAAGCGGAAAAAATCCTTCTGGAAGCACGGGAAAAGTTCGGCTTCCTGCACGCGAGAGCTGTTCACAGAACAGGACGGCTCACCATAGGAGAGGTCGCCGTCTGGGTCGGTGTATCCTCACCCCATCGCAAAGAAGCCTTTGCCGCCTGTCAATACATTATCGACGAGATCAAACATCGCCTGCCGATCTGGAAGCTGGAAGAGTACACAGACGGCACCAGCGAGTGGGTAAACTGCGCAACTTGTTCACAATCAAATTCCTCGCCGAAAGCGAAGAGCGAGGCAGTCAAAGTCTGATGACCAGGGCAAGCAGATTGATAGATAACTTCGGGCGCCAGCACCGATATCTGAGGATTTCAGTTACCGACCGCTGCAATCTGCGCTGTTTCTACTGCATGCCCCACGAAGGTATTGAATGGCTCAAAAAAGACAAACTCCTCAACTTCGATGAGATAGAGAGGGTGGCAAGGGTTTTTGTCTCCCTGGGCATAGAAAAAATTCGCCTCACCGGCGGTGAACCTCTGGTCAGACAAGAGCTGCCCAAACTGATAGAGAAACTTAGCTCCATCGAAGGTCTTAAGTGTCTCTCCATGACCACCAATGCTCTGCTTCTCGAAAAATACGCTGAAGCTATTCGACCAGGCATAACCCATCTGAACATCAGCCTGGATAGTTTGCGAGCAGAGCGCTTTGCCCGCATTACCGGAAGAGACAGCTTCATCCCTGTTATGCAAGGCATAGAAAAAGCACTGGTGGTCGGCTTCCCCAGCATCAAGCTCAACGTAGTGGTCATATCAGGCGTTAATGATGATGAAATCTTGGATTTCATGGCCTTCGCAGAAGACAAACCGGTCAATGTAAGATTCATCGAGTTCATGCCGTTTAAGAACAACGAGTGGAACATCGACAAAGTTTTCACCTTCAAAGAAATGCTTGCCAAAATTGAGACAAAATACAAACTGGAAGCTCTGGAGACAGAACCTTCCGCGGTGGCAAAAGATTTTAAAATCGAGGGCGCGATCGGCTCGGTAAGCTTTGTCACTTCCATGTCCGAGAGCTTCTGCGGCAACTGCAACAGGATGCGAATGACTTCGGACGGCTCCCTGAAATCCTGCCTCTTCTCGCCGGCAGAGACAAATATAAGAGATGCAATAAGAGACGGCGCCACCGACAAAGATATCGAGGAGACGATCCTCTACTCCTTGAATCAAAAGCCGGAGGCGCATCCCCCTGCCGCAGAAATAGCCGCAGGTGAAAACCGCGCCATGATTGAGATCGGAGGATAAGGAAAAAACAATGCGGGACGTATCCGACAAAGTAACTACTCTGAGAACAGCAAAAGCAAGGGCTGTTTTAAGAGTCACGGAAAAGACAATCGAGAAGATCAAAGCCAGGGAACTGCCCAAGGGAGACCCGCTGGAGATAGCCAAAATGGCGGCTATACAGGCAGCAAAAAACACTTCACAAGTAATACCATACTGCCACCAGATTCCCCTCGAATTCGTCGGGGTAGAATACCACCTCGACTCCGACTCAATAACCATCGATGTACAAGTAAAAGCCACCCACAAAACCGGAGTGGAGATGGAAGCCATGACAGGGGCTTCCGTGGCAGCCCTGACAATCTATGACATGGTAAAGATGCTCGATGACTTCGCGGAAATGGAAAAAGTATCGCTCATCTCCAAGAAAGGCGGCAAATCTGACTATAGAACCACCCTGGAAGAGAAGATAAAAGCCTCAGTGATCGTCCTTTCGGACAGAGTCTACAAAAAGGAAGCCGAAGACCGCTCGGGCAAAATCATTGTGGAAAAGCTCGAGAATAACGATATCCAGGTCGGTGAATACCTGGTGTTGCCGGATGAAGCGGCTCAACTGCGCTCCAATATCCAGAGACTATGCGAAGACAAAGAGACAAGAATTGTTATCACCACCGGCGGTACGGGTATCGGTCCCCGGGACATTACAGCGGACACTATCGAACCCCTCTTGCAAAAGCCTCTACCAGGCATTGCTGAAGCGATTAGATCCTACGGACAGAATCGAAATCAGTTCGCGATGATGTCCCGATCCCTGGCAGGCTTAATCGGAAACACCATAGTAGTCTGCCTGCCCGGCTCTACCGGCGGTGTCACCGACGCGATGATAGTCTTATTCCCACCCCTTCTTCATGCCCTCAAGATGATGGACGGAGAAGGGCATGAAAAGCACTCCAGGCAGGCCGCCGGCAGCGCCGCAAGCGGCAACTAAAGAGGTGCGATAACCAAAAACCTATGCTGACTTACGAAGAAGCGCTGAAAAAGATAGTTGATACGGTGGAGACCGGTCCGGTGGAAGAACGCCCCCTCACGCATATCCTTGATCATGTAAGCGCTGGCGCTATAAAAGCCACCTTTGACCTGCCACGCTTCGACAACTCAGCCATGGACGGCTACGGAATTTTATCAACAGACACTGATAACGCCAGCGAGTCGGAGCCCCGGGAACTTGCCTTAGTGGGGACAATAGAAGCCGGCGCTCGCGAGCTTCCTTCCATAGGTCCGGGCAAGGCTGTAAAGATATTCACCGGAGCACGAGTGCCTCCTTCTGTTACCGGCGTGGTAATGCGCGAATACTGCCAAGAAAAGAACGGCAGCGTTCTGGTGATGCAGAATACCGCCCCGGGAGCCAACATAAGAAGAGCCGGAGAGGAGTTTAAAAAAGGAGAAGAAGTTCTTCCTCCAGGCATAAAGGTGACACCACCGGTAATAGGGCTGCTCGCCTCTTTCGGGCACAGGAAATTTCCCGTGTACTCAATGCCGAAAGTCTCCATAATCGGAACCGGCAACGAACTGGTGGAGCCGGGACAAAGTCTCGATGAAGCCCAAATCTATGATTCCAATACCTACGCTCTTGCCGCTAGCATCCAGGCCCTGGGCATGGAGCGCCCGGCCAGGGTTCATGCCGGTGACACAAAGGAAGAGATAAAAAACGCCCTGGAAGAAGCGCTCAACTATTCGGACGTAATCATCACTACCGGCGGTGTCTCCGTCGGCGATCGAGACCTTGTCAAGGAAGTACTTGAATCGGATCTTTCAGTGGAGACAATATTCTGGAGAGCCAGGGTCAAACCCGGCAAACCGGTATATTTCGGAAAGCTTAAAATGGACGGGAAACCGAGATATATCTTCGGATTGCCTGGAAATCCTGTCAGCGCCCTGGTAACATTTCATCTATTCGTCAAACCAGCCCTGGCAAAATTTCAGGGATTAGTACCGGAAGCACAAAGCAAAACCAAAGCTTTTGTCCAGTCAAATCGCAAAAAGAAACCAGGACGGCTAGACTTTGTGAGAGGAATCTTGAACCATCGCGATGACGGAAGTCTGGCAGTAAGCCCCACCGCAGGTCAGGACTCACATATGCTAAGCGGACTGGCAAAAGCCGATTGCTTAATAGAGTTCGCCCAGGATGACGCCGAAATTAACGCAGGTGACCTGGTAAACGTACAATTCTTGAATTGGCATGAATTGAACTAGTTCGACTACTGAGAGGAAAAAACAAGGATGACTTCAGAGCGAATTTCGGTATCGGTGAGCGATGGATTTTTCGACGCCTACCTATCTCTGACGCCTCAAGAAGAGGGTCCGGGAGTGCTGGTAATACCGGAAATCTTCGGAGTCAACGAACATATCCGCTCCATCGCCGACAAAATCGCGGCAGAAGGCTATGTCGTGCTTGTGCCGGATTTATTCTGGAGAATGAAACCAAATATAGAGCTTGGCTATGAAGGTGATGACCTGAAAGCGGCCCTCAACTACTATGAACGCTTCGACGAGAACGAGGGAATGTCGGACCTGCGCCATGCAGCCAACGCCCTCAGAAACCACAAAGCCTGCACAGGTAGAATCGGCTCCATCGGCTTCTGCCTCGGAGGAAAACTTACCTTCCGCCTCAGCGCCCAGACCAACCTCAATGTGGCGATCTCATACTACGGCGGCAAGACCGAAAAACACCTTGCCGAAGCAGACAAGATCAAATGCCAGCTGATGATGCATTTTGGCGACCAGGATGATTCAATCCCGGAAAAAGCATTCAACCAGATCAAAGAAGCGCTGGACATCAAGCCCAATGTGACCATATACCGCTACGAAGGCGTGGGTCATGGCTTCAACTGCGACGCCAGAGCTTCCTATGACAAGGACGCAGCCGAACTAGCCTGGAACCGCAGCATCGAGCTTCTGAATAAAGAGCTAAAGAGCTAGAGAACGAACCAGGGTTAGACCTGACCAACCCATTCCGGCTTACTGTTCTTGTTCCAGATATTTCTAATCCGCTCAAACTGATCGGTGGAGATCAGCCCGGTGTTTAGAATCTCCGCATTTTCCTGCCAGCGCCCCGGCTTCTTGGTGCCGACTATAGCGGTATGCACCCCCGGCACGCTCAGAGTAAATTTGAGAGACATGGAGACAGCGTCTTTCAGAGATCCTTTCAAAAAATTGTAGTCCAGGCGCTTGAGCCTTTCCCAGTATGGCTCATGGTAAAAGTTAGCCGGACGCTTCTCATGGCGCCAGGCCACGTTGGCAATGGGACGCTTTGCGATTACCCCCATGCCACGCTCCATCGCCTTAGGAATAGTAAGCTCAACGCACTCTTGATCAGCAATACTGACGCTGGTTTGCAAAGTATCAAACTCTCCGGTCTCAATGGCATAGAGCGCGTCTTCACCATCTCCGCTATAACCGATAAACCTGGTTTTGCCGGCTTCTTTCGCCTTCTTCAATACTTCTATGACTTCACCCTGCTCCAGGATCTTCTTAGAGCAGCTGTGT
Organism: bacterium; assembly: GCA_030431355.1. The sequence goes on along the minus strand of JAUIJG010000169.1, from coordinate 3,151 downwards.
AGCTGTATCAGGTCCAAATAATCGGTCTTCAAGCGCCTGAGACTCTTCTCGATACTCTTCTCAACTTCCGGCGCGGTCCAGGCAGGCATGGTCGGGTCATCACCATGACCGCATTTAGTAAACAGGTAGAAATCTTTTCTTCTGCCGCTGATCGCTTTGCCGATCATCTCTTCGCTGTTCATATAACACTCAGCGGTATCGATCACGTTGAGCCCCTGGTCGATAGCTTCGTTCAGAAGAGACTCCACATCCCCCTGGCTGGCCTGCTCAAAACCAATCTCGGCGCCACCGAAGCCAAGGATACTGACCTTCATGCCAGTGTTGCCCATCACTCTTTTTTCCATTCTGCCCCCTCGCCGGATAAGCGAAAATCATATTTTATCCTAATTTCAGGCCCGGCTGGTAATAGAGAAAAACCAGTGTTAAACAGCGTATCTTCCTGGAATTTTCCAATTAAAGATCCAAGACGGATCTGATATGCTCAGCGATCGTTGCATCGGTCATTTACGGGCAGAACCCGGAAGCCAAGGGGTGATAATGGACAGCGCCAATATACTGGTGGCAGCCAGCGACAGAGCCATAATTGACAAGATCAAAAAGTGCTTTGATCCCATGAATCACCAGATTATCCCAGCCTACGACGTTTCTCTTGGAATGTTTTTGGCTCAGAAGAACTTCCCTCATCTTGTAATCTGCCAGGACCAGCTGAAAGAAGGAGACGCGTTCGAATTCCTCTCCGAAATCAACAGCGACTCGGAGTTGGCGGATATCCCCTTCATTCTGGTCACCACCGCAGACAGCGAAAAATATGAAGACTCGGAGCTAAAATCCGCCGGGATTCTTATGACTTTCCAGGCTGACGCCGCAGAAGGCTACATAATCAGTGAACTGGTCCCGATCATAAACGAAGCCTGCGCCACCCGCAAAAAGCGACAAGAATACTCCCCTGAGTAAAAGGGCGGAACTTAATAGGTCACAAAATGGTCATTATCCGTTCATGAACAGAGGCCAAAATGACCCAGGTTCAGCCAACCTGTTTATAATTTGGCAATCTCGGGGTGCTATAAGGAGGATCCGATGAGTTACTTATCCCGCATAATGACAGTATCTGCCCTGGCGGCAACTACTACCCTGTTTTCATTTTCACCGGCAACAGCCAAAGACGAAGCCAAAAACTGGAACATCGACACAGCCCACTCCAGTGCCAACTTCGCAGTCAAACATATGATGGTCTCCAATGTCCGGGGCCGTTTTCCGAAAGTAAAAGGCAGCGCCGAATATGACGGCAAGAAAGTCAAATCCATCAAAGTAGAAGCTGAAATTGAAACCGCTTCGGTGGATACAGATAACGATAAAAGAGACGAGCATCTCAAAGGCAAAGATTTCTTCGCCGTGGAGAAATTCCCCAAAATGAAATTTGTCTCCAAAAAAGCCGTACCGAACGGCAAAGGCAAATTCAAACTCATCGGCGACCTGACCCTCCACGGTGTCACCAAGCAAGTCACCCTTGATGTGGAAGGACCGACCCAGGCAGTCAAAGATCCCTACGGCAAAACCAGAGTCGGCGCCTCGGCCAGCACCACCATCAACCGCAAAGACTTTGGAATCACCTATGGTGGCGTCCTGGACAACGGCGGCGCGGTGGTATCCGACGACGTCAAAATCTCGCTGGACATAGAGCTGGTTAAAAACGCAGCTGAGAAAAAGAGCGAAGCTAAAGAGAGCACCAAGAAGAAAGCTTCTTAACGCCAATCTCAATTAGAGCTAAAATGAAGAGAGCGCCGGTTTCAGGTGCTCTCTTCAAGCTTTAAGGAAACCAATCCGCAACTGTTTCGAGGGTCGTTTGTTGAAAAGTTTAAAAACAGTCGGCTTATGCATAGCTTCGGTCTTCCTCATCCTGGGACTTGTTTTCAACTCAAACCTTGAATCTGTTTTTCAATCAAAAGTTTATCCCGGCTTCCCGAAGAACGCCCCATTCAACAGAGTTTATTGGCGAGCATATCCACACAAAAGACTATCTATGGTCGCAAGCCTTCTGAAAAAACACAGCTTGGATAATCAAACGGAGAAGCAAGTAATTAGTCTATTGGGAAAACCGGACTATTACAAAAATCATTCGCTGCCAAACGAGAAAGTGCTCTGCTACAAGCTTTCAACCAAAAGTGATTTCAAAGATGCCGTTCTTGAAATCGCGATTGTCGATGGAAGGGTAGTAGAGTGTATTGAATCACTGAATTTGAATGATCCGATGCTACCTGATAGTCCGCATCAGATCTGAATCAAGCGCAAACAAAGCGACCGAACTTAATAGCTCCCGGCAAAGCGGTGCATCAGCGCATGTTAGCTACCGCCGCCGCCCACCAGCATTCTCATGGAACTAATACAATAGAGCGCCGCGTTATAGTGCTTCTTAGCCACTTCTTCCGAAAGCTTGGGACGGGCTTCACTTGGCTCTCCATCTTCACCCAGCGGCACCAGAGAATCCACCAGCCAGATAAGCGTCAGGCAAGAAGCCCGATACATTTCAAACACCAGAAGTTCATAGAGCATCGGTGCCACCGCTTTGAGCGGAACATCACCTACTGTTTCACTGAAATAACCTTGCAAGTATGCCTTAGCTTTATATCTTATATCCTCATCTTCCTGGTAGATACCATCGGCTTTTCGTCCGGAGACAAACATAAAGAATCCGTAGGCAATGTCGTTGATAGGAGGACCAAAATAAGCGTAATCCAGATCGATCATCGCCTGGGCTTTTCCATTTTGAAAAATAACATTGCCCGGGTGATAGTCACCATGATTCAAAACCGTGGCTTCTTCAAGATAATGAAGCAAACGGGTGGATTCGTCCGGGTCCAGGTTGTGTAAAACGCCGGCCATGCCATCGAAAGACCTGTACACCGCATCAGGGAAATAAGGAGAGCCTCTGGCCATGCCGGTAAAGTCTTCAAGCCCCTTTTCTCCAGCGTAGTTCACCAGGATTTCCAGCGCCACTGGCATATCTTCTTCAATAGCCTCCAGGCTTGCTTCAGGCTTATTTTCAAAGACAAGAGGAAATCGCTGTTCACATTCAGCACGCTCTCGGCCCCGGTCGCTCAGCTCTGTGGCTCGATGCAACTTGCCAAGCAGCCTACCGGCCTCCCGGCAATAG
>JAUIJG010000600.1 GCA_030431355.1 bacterium | reverse complement strand
CAAAGGCTACCCGGAGTATGACCTGGAGTATGAAGCACCCGGGCGACTATATCCCCGGCCTGTACACTCTCCTCATCCTCCAGATAATGGTCCACCGGCAAGGGCTTATCCGGAGCAAACCCGAACATCTGACATTGCTTATCCAGATTATCGTAGAGCCACTGATCTTCCTTATGCAGACAGATCTTTGCTCCCGTAGACTCTTTCATCTTTCGGCTACCGAGCACATGATCAAAATGGGCATGGGTATGGAGAAGATACTTTGCTTTCAAGCCAAGCTTCTCCAGCTTCTCTTCGATAATCTCCGGGTCGCCGCCGGGATCTACTACCACCGCTTCACCGGAGGTCTGACAACCGATTATGGAACAGTTGCACTGTAACGGGCCGACAGGAAAGGTCTCGACAACTATCATTATTCAAACATCTCGCTTACCGAGCAATCGTCATGGATTCTGGCAATCGCCTCACCGAGCAGCTTGGCCACACTCAACTGCACTATCTTATTGGAGACCGAGACTTTATCCAGAGGGATAGAATTGGTCACTATCAATCTTTCGATGGGAGACTTCTCAATTCTGTCGTTGGCCGGACCGGATAGAACCGCATGGGTAGCACAGGCGAAGACTTGCTTGGCGCCTTCGGCTTTGAGCAACTCGGCTCCTTTGACCAGGGTGCCCGCGGTATCGACCATATCGTCGACCATGACCGCTACTTTGCCTTTCACGTCACCGACCACGCTCATCACTTCGGCGACATTATGTTCACTTCTTCGTTTATCGATGATGGCGATGGGAGCGTCATCCAATTTCTTGGCGAAAGCTCTGGTTCTGGCCACACCGCCGACATCAGGGCTGACAACCACCACATCATCCAGATTCATCTCTTCCAGGTATTCCAGAAGAACAGGTGAAGCATAGAGGTGGTCCACAAGAATATTGAAGAAGCCCATTATTTGAGGAGCATGCAGATCAAGAGCGACAACCCTCTGGGCCCCTGCGGTGGTGAGGAGATCAGCTGTCAACTTGGCTGTTATAGCCTCTCTTCCGGCAGCTTTTCGATCCTGTCTTCCGTAGCCGTAATAGGGAATCACAACGGTGATCCTGCCTGCAGAAGCCCTCTTAAGCGCATCGAGCAGAATCAAAAGCTCCATCAGATTTTCATTAACAGGGGTGCAGGTGGGCTGAATAACAAAACAGTCGAGACCACGCACGCTCTCTCTCACTTGAACATAAATCTCACCGTCGGAAAAAGGTGAGATCTTTACAGGTGAAAGATGCAAGCCCATGTATTCAGCTACTTCGCGGGCCAACTCAGGGTTTGCCGTACCGGATAAGATTCTGAGATCTGTTTTGCCTCCGGTGAGTATTCTTTGACGTGCCGGCATTTGTGCAACCAAGATCCTGTACCTCCCAGAGCATTCCTGAGCTTTCATTGAGCTTCCTGGCTAATTGTAGAGTAGAAAGCAAGCCATGTGGTGAGAATTCAATAAAACTTTCAAATCATTTAAAGGCTTTAGCATTCCACGTCAATCAGGAAAGAAAGACAGCTCCCCGGCAAAAGATAGATTGAGAGCGCCTTCCAGGTAACATTTAACATGCTGATAGGAGAGGCCACCCTGGAGATAGGCAACGTAGGGCGGTCTGATGGGACCATCGCAGGAAAGCTCTATGGTAGCCCCTTCCACAAAAGTACCGCCGGCCATCACGACAGGGTCCTCGTATCCGGGCATCGTATAGGGCTCCGGTGCCACATGGGCGTCCACCGGAGAGAACCTTTGCATCGCCCGGCAAAAGTTTATCAACAAAATAATTGACGGCGAGCGGAAAGCCCAATTCCAGAACGCCAACAATGACCGCACAGCCAAAATCCAGATAAAACAAACCCATATAGGGGCGGTAGTAACTAAAGAAACGCCTGAGCATAGACCTACGTTAAACGCTTATGGCAAAATCACCGTCAGCCAA
>JAUIJG010000168.1 GCA_030431355.1 bacterium | reverse complement strand
CTGGCACTTCCGATCAGGAAGAACTTCTAGATCATGTCAGGAAATTGGCTTCTGGCATAAACGTGTCAAGTTGAATTTTGTATGGAACCAGGGTGAATGACGGATTACAACAACCTGATCTATCTGGCTTTGATACTCTTTATGGTGCTGATTTGCTATCTTACCTGGCGCAAGCAAAATCGTGACATCGATAACCTCTTTCGTGAAACAGCAGATACAAGAACCCATGTTTTCTTCTTGCTTTTTGACGATAAGCCGCAGTGCTTAAGCATAGAAGACGCGAACCGTAAAATGGATGCTGAAGGCAAGATTGAAATTTCCGGATTCTATAAAGGATTTCCATTATCAGTTACCATTTTGTCCAGGCAAAACACCGAATCCGCCGGGTATTCCGGAGACTCCGTAAAGGGTCATATATACAAAATTCAGTTTCAGAACGAACACACCATGACCATAATCCCCCAGGAGCAATTAGGAGAAGAGAGAGTTCAAGACAGTTGTTCTAACGAGAACGAACAGAATTTTATAGAAAAATCAAATCTGAAATCCAGGCAGAATTCCAGGCAGAATACTATAGAAGATCCTTTACAAAGACACAGGCAGAGACCAATTCTAAAAGGGCGATTAACAGTTTTTACTCCAAAAGAGTCCACCGACGAAGCTGATTTCATCCTGGCCGACCAGAGAAGAATGGAACTTCTGGAACACTTAACCGAACATAGTCAGGTAGACCGCATAGAACTGGAGCAGACAGGCTTGAGTTTGTTTGACAGCGTCAGTGATGCGGGCTCCAGAATCGTAAGGGTTAAAACCATATTCGAAGTGATGGCAGAGCTGGCTACTTCCATCCAGAGTCAAAAGCCGGCTTGACCGACTGAACATTTGAGTAAGAAAGAAGAAACGCAGGGTGGTTAATTCCCCTGCGCCTCTCCTTTGTGCGTTAGCGGTAAAAAAGTTCTTAGCCGGATTTGGCCTTTACTTTCACTGTGCTGGCCTGGGGACCTTCATCTCCCATCCTCTCAACGTATGAAACTTCGATGCCGACAGCCAGCTTATCGAATTTGTTGTTGACCACGGAGTTGGAGTGGAAGTAAACCTCTCTGCCGTCCAGAGTCTCAAGAAATCCATAGTCCTCAAACATCTGGGAAATCTTAGCGGAAGGCATTGAAGCTGCCGGAGTTTTAACATCACCTCTTCTCTTTCTCACATAGTCTTCCAGCTGCCTTTTGGCTGCTTCGAAAGCTTCCTTGGTCACCTTGTAGACACTCTCTACTGTGGTGTGGTCACCATTTGTATCCCGGCAGACGACTATGTCTTTTTCGGGCACACTCAGATCTATGGAGACCTGGTACTTATTTCCATGTTTATGGTGTTTGTGGGGAATCTCCACAGTCACTCTCATTCGACTGATTCGATCGAATACACGCTCCAGCTTCTCTGCTTTTTCATTGATCAACTGCTCGAGTTTATCGGAGCGTTCCATATTTCTAAAGACAACTTGAATAGGATAATTCATACAGTTGGACTCCTTTTTGTCCAAGATCTATTACTTCGAAAAAAAGATCTGGCTATCTGTGGGTGAACGACATCCCCTTTTTGTATGGCGTGCACAAAAAGAATTAAAGTCTGAGGAGTCGGTTTTGCGGTCAATCTTCGAGATTGCTATAGTCATTTAGCATCCGTTACTACAGGTAGGTAATAGACAAAAGGCCTGGGCTTACTCCTATAGGCCCGGGCAGAGTTTTATTCAAATGCTTCCTGCATAAACACCACAGGCAAATTGCGCGAACGTTTCAAGATTCGATCCATGGTCTATTATTTCTTCGCTAATTCTATTCCCCGGACTGATAAAGATTAATCCGCTATTCCATTGGAAATTCAGTTGAATTGGAACTGAGCTACCGCTTTGCTCATTTTTTTTGCTCGCCAACTTTAAGAGAGATAGCAGGCATATACTCCTGAGCAAACTCCCTTTTCCACCATCTGCCGGATTTGAAGAGTTCCTCAATTGAAGTCATTTTATACATATAGACCCGGGCTCTAAGAAAGCGAGGCGGCCCCCCTTGGTTGAACGGATTTTTTGCCAGAAGCGCTTCCACCGGATGAGAGTCGGTGAGCAGTCGATAGGAGAATTTCAAAAACCAGGGATTGTGATCGAGGGAGCCGAGAGCCGCGAACCACATTTGCCAGTCAAGCCTGGGCTGAAGCGGAGCTATCAGAGGAGGCATTCTATCCAGCCGTCCAGGCTTATATTTGAATTCGTAGGCGAGCCATTTTTTACCGTCTCTACTTCCTTCCACCACAATCTCAGGCCGCTCTGTGGTCATTCTGGCAAAAAGTCCGTAGCTGTTTACCAGATGATAAGAATAGGCTCGATTAACCATGGCCAGCATGGGTCCTGGGATGTAGAAAGAAAGCGGATTGAGAAGAATGAAATTGTGAACGCTGAGAAGTGAGATTATCGAGACCAGAGGCACCAGAACAATCAGCCTCAGCTTTGAGGGCTTCCAATTGGGGTCTGATTCACCATCTATAAAGCTATACTCGAAACACTCCAATCTTTTGATTTTGTTTCGCAGGAAAGTCCATATCCGATACAGGTGTTTATCATCCAGAAGAAGAAGACAAAGGGCTATCGTCAACCAGTTGAAGAAACAGAAATTGCCCGTGGCCATAATAAGCAGCTGAAGCCCCAGCTGAATCACACAGGCTATCCATCGCCAGCTTCTTGGTCCGAAGAACATAAACGGCACCATAAGCTCCACGCCCAGGGCTCCTGCGGTAGAAAGACTCTGGAACCATCCTGGTAAATGATGGGCCAGCCAGCCAAGGGGAGTGGGTAGGGGTTGAGTTTCGTAGTGATAGCTCATAGCTGTCAGGCTATCCCAGGTCCGGTCTCCAACCTTTACCAGCCCGGAGGCAAATAGAAGCCTGAAAGCAAGCCATCGGAAAAGCCAGATCACAGCTATTGATGGTTGACCATTTTCCATAAGTCCGAGTTTTTCAAACCGTTTAAGAACTTCAGTCACCCCGGGTTTTGAATTGGCGGCTAAACCAGGAAGCAGATCGATCGGCTTCCAGGAGGCAAAGAAGATAGAAAGAAAGCCAACCTCCAGAAGCAGAATGTCCCACTGGAAGGACATAAAGTCTTGACCGGCATTGACTATGGACAGATAGAGAGACCATAGAATAAGAAGGCAAAATCCAGGCATAATGCCAGCCATGGCGATTGTGGCCAGGAACATAGCCAGAAGCGGAATGGCGAGCAAGGCCTGGTCATCATTAAAGAATAGAAAAACAGAGGGGAAATCCAACAGATTTGATAATGCAGTTGCGCTACCGGAGTTGAAATTGGCGCCTATGAAATCTGCCACTGGAAGAATTCCCTGGCTGCCGTAAAGTCCTGGCGCCTCTAGAAAGAAGGAGAGAAAGGCAAGGAAATAGATCAAAGAGATGAAGCGGACAAAGATCCACCTGGTGAGGATGTAAGAGTTGTTTATCCCTGGAGCCAAATCTCCCGACAAAGCAAATCTCTCCTTCTCTTTGACTAAATCTCGGATTTGGAGCGTTCCCCGGAGACCCAGGGTATTAGTTTGCTTGCCAGGCTTAACAAGATCAAGCCTGTCACACCGCCGGTAGTGCCCATATCGACAAAGGATACAAATACTGCGTAGATCATATCCAGGGGCTCATGTAGCTGGGAGGGAAGCGTATTTAGATAGGTGAGAGCAAAAAAAGAATATATGCTCCCGACTAGAAGAAATGGCAAGAAAAATGCAAGTTTGATATTGCCACTATTCCACATAACTCATACCTTATAGACCCTGCCTTTCACCGGACATAGTGCTGGAATTACCAAAGCACCAGATATTCTTGTCTAACTTTCTGAAGTCTCCGACAGCCTCAATCTCTTTTACATACCCGGCCAACAACCCCAGTTCGTTATCTGAACTCTCTCCGAAATACTGTTTAACTATGATAGCGTTGTCTTTAAACTCCGAAATCTTGATCGGATCATCTTCCACTATCAGAATCGAGTCCAGTTCAAATCCAAACTGCTCAACCTTTCTCAAATCCTTGGTGAATATCTCCTGAAAGGAGAAGAAGGGAGAAGCCTTTTTAGAACAAGCGTCTCTATCCCAAACAAAAACAGGTTCAACGACAGGATCCAGTCCTTCGAGAAGATGTTCCGTAATTCTCCGGACATATTTGGGTGAGCCTGCCGACCAGACGGCAATGGAGAATCTCTCGGCAAAAGCTTTTATCAGTTTTTCAGCATGGGGACGGACGTAGACATAAAGTGGGTTGATTTCTAGATCGCAGGGATGGTCGAGCAGCTCCACCCTCGAATGAATAAGGGTTTCATCCAGGTCGAGGATTACCAGCTTTTTTTCACCGGGCGGCATCAATCACCGTCTCCATAAGTCTCATTTCTCTACCGCCTGGAGGCTTATTGCCTGGGGTGGGGTCGAATCCGCCGGGTAGATGAGTTGCACTCTGACATTGGCTACTTTCCCTGGATCCAGGTCAAATGAAACCAGATCAGGACCTTTTTCTCCCTTGTGCAAAACCAGATGCTTCCGCCCCTCAAGCGTTTGCTTCGCCTGTTTGCCTGAACTAGCCGGAATCTGCACTTTGTATTCAAGACTTCCCCTGAAGAAAACCATGGTTGATGGCTTGTCTAAAAAGATGGCGTTGCCTTTATCTGATTTAACTGGAGAGTCGAAGCTCAGGGCGATTGATAAAGTCTTATCGGAGCTGTTTCTCACAGGAAAGTTGACATCGTATAGGACACCATAATTGCCATGGGCTCTGTGGGCGGTCTTTTCATAGCGCCGTGCCATGGAAGCGCTCTGCTCCTGAGCCGTACCAAAGGTGCCACCTTTGACGGTTGCAAGCGGTAGAACAATATGGGTGGGAGTCTCTTTGATGTCTAATCGTTCTCCGTCTTCAAGGCAATACCATTTTGAACCGACGCTAACACCGGATACTCGGCCATATCTGTATGGTCCGGGCTCACCGGGGTCTGAGGCTGTAAGACCACGCGGCTCTACCCTGTCACTTCCGAAGGCAACTTTGATAAATTCGCTGTTTTCAGGTCTCACTCCGCTTTTGAGCATGCTGTTTTTCGTGGTGCCGGGCTCGCTTTTAGATCCCATATCTTCTTTTGATAAAGGAGGATCACTTTTGGCAAACAGGGCAACAGCTGCCAGGGATACTTTACCTGAGCTGTTAAAACGAAACAGACCGTTTCGTCCATTCAAGGGAGGAGTCAGTTGGTTAACAGGTATAGGCCAGGCATCAACCACCCGGGTCTCACCTGGCTTAAGTTTGATCTCTTTCTCCAAACCCTTTTGTTTTTTGAGCTTTGTTCCATATAGAAGTTCGGTGGAAACTCTGTCGCCTGGACCGGCATAGATATCACCCTTAGTATTATCCAGGGTTTTATTCAAGGGAACAAAAGGCGCGTCAGGCTGGCTGAGATAGGTCCTACCTTCCTTTAATTTTAAAAGGACGGGGACGGAGTCTGTATTCTGTGCTACCAGGGCAATATAGAGGTCCTCAGGATGTCCACTTTTCTTCCCGTCGGCAATATGGTGCAGAAAGACTTCAAAATCCCCTTCGAAAGCATAGTCTAGATGTGCCCCAGGGTATGCCTTCCCTTTCTTCGGCAATGTGGACAACAAGATTCCTTCTGCAAGGACCACCTCCGGACAATTGCTGTTAAACACCGGTGTCGGATTGAGCTTTCCTGGCAAGGGCAGAATTTGAGCTTGGGTTGTCACATCGACCCCAGAGTCAGCCGCGCGGACCGGGGAAAGCAATGTAACGCCAGACAGAGCTGCCATCGATAACAAAATCCGCAGATGAGAGTTATTCAGTCGGATAATTGTGCGGAGTTCCATAGATAGAGTTTCCTTTTCAAGTAGCCAGGTTCTAACAATATCTCCAGGGAGTTTCTATTATATTTTCTATTAAAGCCATATGCTCTTTTTGTTTTAAAAGCTGTCAGCCAGGGTGAAATTAACTGAGAGATAGCAAGCAGACAAGAAGGCGTCTATTGTGTCCATGGACGATAGTTCCATTCGAGCAAGGTTGGGGGAGATTTTTACCATCGCCTCCAAGGAGCTTACCCATTGCCTGAGAGATAGCCATGTAATCATATACTCTTTGATACTGCCTGTTGTTTTCTATCCCCTGATCATAATCGGAGCTTCCGAGTTTGCTCTCTGGAGAGAAGGGTTGACCGAGAAGTGCCCGATTAAGGTAGCGATAGACAAGGCGAGCAAAGAACAACTGCTATTTCTGACCGAGAAGATAGACAAGTTCAAAAAAATAGAGGCGGTAGATTCCGATAAGCCTATGGAAGAGCTATCTTCCAGAAAGATAGACTGTTATATCAAACTGAAACCGGACCACTCAGGAATGGTCGCTTATCTAAATCCAGCCGCAGACCGTTATCTTGAGACGAAAGTACTGATTACTACCCTGGCTGCTTCTGCAAAAGCGGCAGCTGTCAAAGCGCGTCTGGATGACTCAGGACTTCATAGGGACCTCCTCAAAGTTTATTCGGTAAAGCTCAACAGCCTGGCGGAGATCAGGGAGACCAAGAGACCGGAGCAAGTTTTCAACAAATATGCCATGATCAAGTCCTTGATCATCGGTGTTCTCTGCGTCTACACATTGATCATTGTTCAGTCAGGAACGGTCTACCCGGCCCTTACAGCATTCACCCTTGAGATAGAGAAGAAGACCATTTTGACCACCCAGCTTATTCCTGTGCCTGGCTGGCATCTGATTATCGGCAAATTTCTCTCGGTACTTGCCGTTTCTTTCGCCACCGCATTGATAAATATTTCCAGTCTCGCCTTCGTGGTGCTTTACTTTCTTGTGAAAATGCCCTGGTCAAAAGAGTGGATTGATAGAACGGTGAAGAATGTATCGGCACCGGATGTACTATCGGTGATTATGGTGTTCGTACTTTCCATAATTTTGCTCTCATCGGCATACAGCTTCGTGGCTTCCGTGGCAAAGAGTTTTAAGGAGGCTCAGAACATCTCATCTTTGATTTTGATAGTGACGATGCTATTGCCGGCGGTGGCAATGATTCCGGGAGTGACCCTGGGTCCCTATACGGTCTTTATTCCCCTGACCAACCTGGTTCTGGCGGCAAAATCCGTGGTGACAGAGGAGGCTTCGGTACCTCTCATTATTCTGGCGGTCACTCTCAATCTATTAGTTTCTCTGGTATTTTTAAATCTCTCAAAGCTGGGATTCTACAATGCTTTGCCGCAATTCCTGGGCAAATTTCTGGAAAAATCCGGTGGCAGAGAAATTGAAGAGGGCACCGGCCAGGTGCAAGGGTGAATTTTAAATGACAATTGAAGTCAAAGAGCTGTCGAGAACATTTCACAACCCCAAGAAGGGTGAATTCTTTGCAGTGAACAAAGTGAGTTTCAGCTGCGATAAAGGAGAAGTTTTCGGTCTGCTCGGTCCGAACGGCGCCGGCAAAACCACAACTCTGCAGATGATTTCGACCCTGGTCAAGCCCACCTCCGGCAGTGTCACAGTAAATGGCTTCGACGTGGTTAAAGAGCCAATAATGGTAAGGAAGCAGATAGGGTTCACGTCTTCGGATACCGGGCTCTATGAAAGACTGACGCCGAAAGAGATTCTCAGGTACTTCGCTCGCCTTCATAAATATCCCGAGAAGAATCTTGAGAGTCGCATCGAACTTTTAGCTACTCAGCTAAATATGCTGGACTTCATAGATACCAGAGCCCATAAGCTTTCAACAGGTATGAAGCAGAAGGTTTCCCTCGCCCGGGCGTTAATCCATGATCCACCGATTTTAATCCTGGACGAACCGACATCCGGACTTGATGTAATCACTTCCCAGGTCGTTCACGAGATTGTCCGTGCCTGCCGAGAAGAAGGGAAGTGCATAGTTTTCTCCACTCACATAATGAACGAAGCTGAAAAACTGTGTGATCGGATAGGCATTATATACAATGGCATCTTGCACGCCATCGGTACCCTGGAGGAGCTCAGGGAAAAGACTGGAAAACAAGACCTTGAAGAGATTTTTCTGGCTGTCGTCCAGAACCAGATGCCGAATTTAAACGATGATCAGGGATTAGGACTACCGCAGGGAAGTGTCGGTGCAGAGAATTGATTTGTATGAGATTGGAGTAGTATACCGGAAGGACTTACTGGAGCTCTTTCGGGACTACCGCTCACTGATCGTCATGGTGGTAATGCCCATACTAATCTATCCGTTGTTTCTTGTGCTTCCGGCTATTGTGGCCACAAAGATCAAATCGGACATCATGGAGCGAAACTCCAGAATTGCCATAACCGGAGATTTTGCTCCCCTTGCCCAAAAGTTACAGGCTGAGAGATCGCTGACCATCTCCGATGAGCACGATCCGGAAAAGTGCATGACCCTTTTGAGAAAGGGAAAGGTAGACCTTGTGGTGCGTTTTCCTGAAGACTTCTCTAAGTCCTTTCAAAATGTGGCTAAGGTGCCTGTTATCTCCTTGATTTTTAATCAGCGTAAGGAATTGTCTCTGGTATCAGCCCAACACTTTTCCAATCTGTTAGCGGATATCAAAGAGCAAATACTCAAGAAAAGAACCTTAAAACACGATTTTGAGCTTCCCACCCAATATAACCTTGAGACAGAATCTGTCGAAGTGAAGTCAAAAGAGATTCTGGTTTCGGACCCAATTCGCAATGTGGTGCCTTTTCTTCTTTTCACCATGGTCCTGGTGGCTATCTCCTATCCTGCTATCGATATCATTACCGGAGAGAGGGAAAGAAAGAGCCTTCCCTTGCTCTTGCTCTCTCCAGTAGCTCGGAAGAACATAATGCTCGGCAAACTACTGGTTATATCCACCTGTGGTATCTCAACCGTCGCTCTAGGTCTCATCAGCATACTGGTGACATTCACCGCATTCTCCGGAGCCCAGAAAGAGTTCGACTTTACTTTCTCCCCTCTGGCCGCGGTCTACTGTTTTCTCACTTCTATCCCTCTAGTAATCTCCCTTTCCGCGCTGGCCATCTATCTCGCCTCCTGGTGCAAAACCTTTCAGCAAGGTCAAGGTTATTTCGTTCCCTTCCTTTTGTTTGTTTTAGCAGGAACCGGCGTCTGTTCGATGCCTCAGCTTGAACTCTCTTCCGGGGTGGCATTTATCCCTATCTTAAACACTGCCCTGGGCATCAAAGAGTTTTTAAGCGGTTCTCCCAATTGGAGCTGGCAGGCGGTGACTGTTATTGTCTCCGTGATTTTCGCTTCCATGGTAACGATGGGCGCTTCACGAATTCTTGACCGAGAAGATCTGATGTTCGACCTGGATAAACCCAAAGAAGCACGTTGGAAAGAGAAAGATTATGCCGTAGAAGTAGGTCTCTTAGTGACTTCCGCATTCCTTCTCATGTTTTATCTGGGGCAATCATTGCAACAGTGGGATATGTCATACGGATCGATTCTTACTCAACTGTTCGTGATTATGGCACCGTCTCTGGTACTGCTGCGATTTGTCGGGCGACTGAATACGGAAACATTGAGCCTTGTAAAACCTCGATTTAGCCACCTTCTGGCAGCAGCGCTTCTCTCACCCGCTTGCATCTACCTGGCTTTTGTTGTCAGCTATCTTCAAAATTTTGTGTTTCCGGCTCCGGAAGTATTTACCACTATTTTTACCAAGTTGATTGTGCAGGCGGATAAGCCGCTAGTAGTTGTGATAGCGGCGCTGGCTCTGGCTCCGGCCATATGCGAAGAGCTCATGTTCCGGGGAGCGATATTGGGACTTGTTCGCGACAGATTTGGAAAGTGGGGCTCTGTTCTCTTTGTGGGTATTCTCTTCGGCTTGTTTCATTTGAGCATATTCAGGATCTTTCCCACCGCGGTTCTGGGTTTTGTTCTCACTGCCATCACTGTATTCTCGGGCTCAATCTATCCTGCCATGTTGATTCACTTTCTCAATAACGCCACAGCGATTTATATAACCAGGAACTCCCTGGAGGATTCGGTGGGAGGGATCTGGCCCCTGGCTCTTTTGTCCGGTTTGTTGGGGATGCTTATTCTCTTCAAGTTTTCTAGACCTGAAGTTGACAAAGCCAAAATTAGTAAAACAGAAATTACTTAATCTAAGTCCATGTCTTATATTTATCGAAACGTGGAAAAGTATATTAGGGTGTTTAGATATTGGGACGGCGATAGGGCAGCTCTTAGACGATGGCAAATCATCCAACTGATAGGAATATTGGACAGTCTTCTCCAGAGAAGAGTGATTCCGGCAACGATTCCAATCTTTTTGCCGACCTCTTTTCCGATTCTAGTTTTGAACCTCTAAACGCCTCCAGCGACACTTTCTCCAAAGATATGGCTGCGGCAAAAGACTCACTCGATGCTTATCGAGACGGCACAATAGATAGCTTTTCGACCGCCAATCTCTTTGATGGCGGAGCAAACTCTGAGTCCAGGGGTAATGACAGTATCGCCGACTCCAATGCCGGCTTAAATCTGCCTGAGTTCAGCCTGTTCGATGAAAGTGCTTCCAA
>JAUIJG010000167.1 GCA_030431355.1 bacterium | reverse complement strand
GAGAAAAACAACTCAAACCAGCGTTTCCGCTATTCGGACGGCTCCCGGGGCATGGACATCAGCGATGAGAGAGAAGCTCAAATCAGAGGTCAGGCGGAAGACAAATGTCGCCACATAATGGATAACGCCCAGAGGAAAGCACGATCCTACAGGTAGCTTCCTAGATGAAAGGTGTAAAACGGCTTTCGATCAAGGTCGCCAACTTTGTACTGGCCATAAGCTGTGCCATCCAACCGATTGCAAGTGCCGCCACCGACCAGGAGTATCAAGCCGGTCTCAGGGACTATCAACAGAAACGCTACAAATCGGCAGAACAGCACTTCTGGAAATCTATAACCGACGGCAACAACTCGGCCCATGCCTGGCTCTACCTGGCACACTCCAGGTTGGCTTCAGGCGACAAGCACAACGCCATCAAAACATACAAAGAGATAGCCAAAATCTTCCACGGACAGCCAGCAGAAGCCCATGCACAGGCGGCAATTAAAAGGCTGGATCCCCACAATCGCTGGAAGGAGAGCGACGAGAGAGAAAAATCAAAATCGTCCCCGAAGAGCGCCACTGCATATGGCAGCAGCAACTATGGTTCACAACTTCCCCAGAGAGCCAGGGTATTCTACCGCGCCGACGGAGATGACATTAAGGTTCCGGTACGGATCAATGGAAGAAGCCTGGAGATGGAGTTCGACACTGGTGCTCCCGATGTATGCCTGGCCAAAAGCGATTTGACGAAGCTTGGCATGAGACTGCCCACGGGCAAACCAACAGGTTATACAGGCGGATCCGCCAACTCTGTCAAAATTCCATACTGGGAGATAAAATCCTCGGTGCAGGTCGGCCCGATTAAAAAAGACAATCTTACTCTGACCGTGTTTGAAAAGAGTGCAACGAATCCTCTTCTGGGACAAGAATTTTTCCGCGACTTCAATTACACTATTGACCACAAAGCAAAGTGTGTAGAATTCGTGCGCAAAGATTCAGTGCAGACCTCTGGCTCCAGGGGATACTCAATCCCCTTCACTTTCAGAAAAAGTGGCAGCCGCATAGTGGTGCAAGTAGAGATAAACGGTAGAAAAGGACCGGCAATGCTAGACACCGGCAACACCGCCGACGGTATCAGCTTCGACAGTGTCAAACAGATGGAAAAGTATGGAGTCAAGCTCCCTGCCAACGCTCGCATCGGCAGGTCCATAGGGGTATCCGGCAGCGGTTCAGAATACAAATTCACACTGGACAGAGTGCGACTGGGTCCTATAGAAAAGTCAAATCTCAAAGCCTCAGCAGGTCTTGAAATATCCCCTGATGATGAGGAGCTGCCCCTCCTCGGTCAGGACATGCTCAAAGGCTGGCAGTACTCAATCGACATGAAGAAGAAGGTCATAAATTTCCTGCGCCGGTAGCTGCCGAACATCAGCAAACGGAGACTTTAAATGATGGCTTTATTTAGTATACAGATCACCATGTTTTCTGCGTATCTGATTTTGAATAAGATTGATGTCGTCAACTCGCTCTATAGGCTGCTTGTAATATCGAGAAGAAACGCCCTTCCTACCTTCCGGCGGCATGAATAGTTTCTTCTTCAATTTCACTTCCGCCGGACTGAAGCCGAATCTTCTAGTAACTTTCTCAACAGCTCTAACACTGCAGATGTATGTCAACACATCCAGACAAACTTTGCGATCAATATCGAGGCTCTCAAAGCGATCAATTCGTCCATCATTTTTAGAGTTTTTGGTAGAAGAAAGTAGAGACTTGTGAATATCACTAAAGCTTAGAAGCCCACCTTTTCTTTGCGTTCTATCTAGTAAAGAAGACGCTGCCACAATGCATCTTGAATAGCAGGTATAAGAATCTATCAAAGACCGCTCAATGACAGATACACTCTGCTGTTTTAAGGTAATCGGATTCAAATTGTTGAGAAGAATGCACAGATTCTCTTTTCCGGTGGCATCTAAACTTGCAAATTCAGAGCTGGAATAGATACTGCTCTTTATCAAAGCCAATTTGTAATTCGGCTCCAGATCTAAAATTTCGTATGCAGAACAAGGCAAATCCCAGGAAGCGAAAATCAGCAAATTGAGAAAAACAAGCAAAATATTCAGGCTGGTGCTTCCCAATTTCAACTTCATTAGACTGATGCTCGACTCAGAATCTCTATTTAAGCATGATATCAGCCTATAAAAATACTGCAGAGCAAACTAAGCTCGACAAGAAATCACATCCATCGCAACCAGTAAGATCTCAACTCTTCCGCCGGCGGTTCACGGTGAGCCGCTTCGCCAAGCTTGCGCATCTCCAGGATTTTTATCTCATGGGAGATGTTCTCACCGATATGCTGGTCGTTGTCCCAGCCTCCTTCAATCCAGTGCTTCAATAGCTCCCTGGCTTTTAAAAGAGCTAGCTCCAAATGCTCTTCATATTTATCCGCGTCATAAACATAGACTCGTCCCAGGCTTATGAACAACATGATTGCCGCCCGCATCTCATCCCTGTTCGACTCGTCCACTTTCCGAGCCAAACAAGTAGCAATTTCCTCATGCAGCCTTGTTTTATCAAAAACATCAGCGCACCAATCCGCCGCATAATCATTGTCCCAGGGCGCGTTTCCCCAGTACCCCATAACCAACCCTCGCTCTGCCTCTAAAAGCTAAGCTACCAGCTATTGAGCTATCAAACAAGGGCCGGCACATTTACACCGACTTAAAAACGGACAAAGGACTAACTCCTTATGAACGTCCTATGCGTTTTCGAAAGCGGCTTTCAAGGGAGCGATTTCAATTTTTTGCATCTGAACCATGGTTTCCATGACCCGATCGCTCTTCTTAGAATCTTCTGCCCCCATAAATTCTGCCACCACGGTCGGTACAACCTGCCAGGCTATCCCGAACTTGTCCGTGAGCCAGCCACAGTGGATAGGAGTGCCATCGGTGACCAATCCTCTCCAGAAGTGATCGACCTCCGCCTGGTCCTTGCAGTTTACAATGAATGATATCGCCGGTGAAAACTCAAACTGATGGGGTCCACCACTATCCATGGCGTAAAAGTGGAACTCATCCAGATAGAAAGAAGCATGTTTGACAAACTCTTCTAAATCATTGTCTTCCGGTCCATAATGTTGCACATACTCAGTGCTGGATTTCTCAAACAGGGACTCGTAAAACTTGATTGCTTCCTGGGTCCTACCTGCGTTATCGCCCACTAACATCAAACATGGGGTAACCTTCTGGGACATCGGCTTGAAGTTAATTTGCCAGGATAGTCCGTACTTGTCGGTTGTCCAGGCGTATCGATCGCTCCAGGGATATTTACCCAGGGGCATCAAGTCCTCTCCTCCTGCCGAGAGTACCTCGTGCAGATGATTTACCTCCGCCTCCGAGCTACAGTTCACAAAGAGGGATACAGCCGGAGAGTACTTAAAGGCTGGTCCGCCATTCAAAGCCAGAAACTCCTGACCTTGAATTTCAAATAGGATGGACATAACCGAACCCGGCTTTTTGCCGGTATTCCCCGGAATGTAGTCACCATATCTAATGACCTTCAAGATCTTCGAATCAGAGAAAGCCTCAGTATAAAATTTGATAGCTTCCTCCGCTTCGCTGTCAAACCAGAGACAGGGCGTTATCTTTTGAGTGTGTTCCACAATTACTTTCCTTCGGCAGCGTGAGCCATCTTCTTCTTCTCTTCTTCAAATTGCTCCTGGGCTTCCTTCGGGAAAGCCTTAGAATCGAAGAATGCTTCATTAGCCAGTATTTTACCGTCTTTGACAACTGTCAATTCAGCCATGCGCACCCGAAATCCTTTTTCTCCTTCAGCCACCATGTCCCACATACGGACAACGCTGTCACCCTCGGTGACATAGATCTCATTTTCACCATGGGACTCGAAAGGACACTGGGAAAGACAATGGATGGCTCCATCAATACCTTTAATCTCCATTCCGCCCGGCATTTTTGCCACATAGTCGGCATGTAGGACTTTCTTCAAAGCTTCCGCGTCTTTGGACTCCCAGGCTTTATATGCTTCTTTGACCAGCTCAAGAGTTTTACTCATTTTATTTCTCCTTACATATGAATTCCGCGAATCAAAAACATAACTTTTAGTGCACCATATTCAATACTTATGCGATTAAAATATTAGTGCCTCTTATTTCTATTTTGTCGATGAAATTTCGAACAATCCGACAAATTTGTCCATGGCGGCACCCCAGCCAACGGTGTGACCTTGCGCGGAATGCTCGGTGGCGAATTTAGTGTGGGTTAGTCGGACCTCGGTCTCTTCGCCCCGGGGCAAAAATACTACCTCCACCAGCGTGTCCCGGGCTGGAAACTCAAGGAAGTTATTAGTCCAGGTAAACACCAGGCGCTCGTTAAGTAGAACTTCCTTAAAAGTTCCATGAACCTCAGAAATATCACCGCTTGATAGATGCATCTTGATTCTAAAATCGCCGCCCTGGCGAAGGTCCTGCTCGATCTCCACTTCACAGGTTTCGGCACAGCCGAACCACTGCTTCATCTGCTCAGGCTCAGTCCAGGCTTTATAAACCCTTTCAACCGGCGCCTTGATCAAACGACTCAACTTCAGACTATGAGTACTGGTCGCTTCAGTTTTCATTTATGGAACCTCCATCAATATCATCTTTAGCATCTTCTCCAGGCTCCTCTTGTCCCTGGGCCAAAAACTTTTCAAGGGAATCCAGCTGACTGTTCCAAAAGCGGCTGTACTCAGCCAACCAGTCATTTGCCTCCTCCATGGGGTCCGGACAGAGCGCCAGATAGTGCACCCGACCACGACGTTCCCGCGAAATCAAATTGGCGTTCTCAAGCAGCTTGAGATGCTTAGACACAGCCGGAAGGGACATGGAAAAAGGTTCCGCCAATTCAAGCACGGAACAAGGCCCCTTGGCGGCAAGATTGCCGATTATCGCCCTTCTGGTCGGATCGGAGAGAGCGAAAAAAGTGCGATCTAGCTGCTCGGAATATCGTTTAACCATACGGTTTAATTTAGCACACCCAGGGACAAAAAGATCACCCCATGCCAAATCTTTTTAAACTCCCCTTCCCAAGAAAGGACAACTCTATTTAACTGATATCTCTATCTTATTAATTGGGAAAACTCAAACCGCCAGGGAGAACTTGAGCTGGTCAAAACTCTCAATGGCTGCGTGTCCATTGGGATCATTCACGGGTTTGTTTCCAGGCCGCTTCACCAGTATCGTTTTCATCCCCGCATCTCTTGCGGCATCAAGCTCGGCCACTACGTCGCTCAAAAACACGACCCGGGAAGGCTCCACCCCAAAATCGGAGCTTATTAAATTATAGCTTTGAGCCTCCTTCTTAGGGCCGGTGGTAGTATCATAATGCCCGGAGAGACAATCGCTCAGATCACCGCATTCGGTGTGTTTAAAAAACACTTTCTGGGCTTTGATGCTGCCGGAAGAAAAAATGCTGATCTCCAGACCTTCCTCTTTCCACTTGCGCAAAGCCGGCACCACATCGGGGTAGAGATGGGATTTTAACTCCCCAGCTTCATAGCCCTCTGCCCAGATTAGCCCTTGCAACTCTTTCAATCCTGTTGCTTTAACGTCATTGTCTATTAACTTATTTGCTTCTTCCACAACCCGGGTACGCCTGACGACAGGATCATCTCCCCAGGCATCAATACCACCAGCGCCGACGTCTTTTGCAAGTTGATTGCAGCCAGCTTGTACTCTCTCGCTATCCCAGTTCTTTTCCAGAAACTCCGGCAGTTTCTCTTTGGCGAAAGGGTACATCACCTCGAATACATAGGAGACCGAAGATGTGGTGCCTTCAATATCGAGCAGAATCAGCCTGGTGGAAAGATCCATTATCTCTTTTCTCCTTTTGCCAATACGCCAGGCAGGTAAGAGGGGCCAAAGCACAAGGGTTCATATTTAGAGTGGGCCGAGTTTTCCAGGTAATGGGGAGTCCAGCCGGAGGGATCTTGAAAGAGACGGATGGTCTTAATTGTCTTGTCACCGCACAGATTAAACCAGTGCCTGGTTCCCCGGGGGACATTGATCAGATCACCGCTGTGCATCTCCACAGCGAACACCGGATTTGATACCGGATTGACATGAAAGACACCACTACCGTCCACGACAAAACGAACTTCGTCTTCATCGTGGGTATGTTCCACTTTGAACTTGTCCAGCATGGCGTCCAGTCCAGGAGTGTCAGGATTAACATCGATAACATCAGCGGTAACAAAACCGCCTCGCTTATTTAAGCGCTCGATCTCGTCGGAATACTCCGAGAGTATATCTTCATGCCTGGCGCCTTCTTTAAGCCTTCCGGACACATCCCACTGCTCATACCAGATTCCATAAGGCTCCAGAAAGCGTCCTATCTCTTCTGGATCAGTAATCTCTCTTTTCTCATCCGGTATTGATACCACCGCCATTACTTCATGCCCTCCAATCTACCGACTGCTTCCAGCAGGAACTCCATTATCTCTACGTGGCGCTTCGCCTCTGCAAGGTCTTTTCCCCAGCAATGCATACCATGTTTGCGAATCATGTAAGAGTGTCTCATGGTATCAGTATCACTTTCAAACCTCTGTGATACCACCTGAGAGAATTCGACCATATCCTGCGCGTTTTCAAAAATTGGAATCCGCACTCTGGTCTCATGGGTCTTGATACCGGAGAGCCCTTTAAGCATCTCGAAGCCTTCAATATCCAAATAGCCACTGTCGCCATGCAACTCGGAAAGCACCGTAGACCAGACCGAATGGGTATGAAGAACAGCACCGGCAGATACCTTATCCGCGGCCGTCACATGCAGCAAAGTCTCCGCAGACGGCTTCGGCGACCCTTCCAGAGCGTTGCCCCTTTCGTCGACGATGGCAAAATCTTCCCGCCCCAGAGAGGACTTATCCTTCCCACTGGCGGTTACCATCATCAAAAATGGGTCCCTGCACAGCACCACGCTGAAGTTGCCGCTGGTGCCCATACACCAGCCACGTTGATGGTAAAACTTACCAAGCGCTATAAGACTGTCAGCCGCCTCATTGATGCGGGCTTCCAGACCAGGCACCTTCTCCAGGGCTGGACCCAATGCAAGAGTCATCGCCTCTCCTCTCCGTGGGGGACAACAGTATACAGGACCGGGAGGCTGGTGGATATACAGTCTGCCCTATTGTAAAAAGGAGTCGGGCTCAGTCAAACAAATTAAAGCCGGGCACACGCTCTCTCACCATCGATTGAATCTCTTTGGCGCTAATGTTCCAGGCATTGCCTATCTTTAGCAAATACTGATAGAACACATCATCCATACAGTCGGCATTAGCCTTAGCGTTGTACTCCGCCAGTTCGACGATGGTGGTAAAGCATTCATCATAGAGCTTCTGCTCGAATAAAAACTCCACTAAACTCTGCCGGAACATTTGATTTTGCTGCTGCTGTTCAATGGCGGAACGATAACGGCAAATAGCATCATCGATCTCATCAAGCTGCTTATGAACCAGGGCAAGCTCATAGTCGCCTGCGCCCTTTTCCCAGTTCGGCTCCCGGTCTAAAAGTTCTATGTATAGCTCCTTGGCCTTCGTGTAGCGGCCCCTGTCGGCTGCCTGCCTGGCCTGATCTTCTAAATCACTTAGAGCTATGCTCATTTATCTCTTTTCACCATCCGAAAGTACAGATCAATTACTACGCATAACAGAGACTCCGACAGAGAATTATGTACTCTATCAGCATTAATTTCAAACCCTCTCCTTGCTTCGGATCTGAGTAAGCGACCCCGGGTAAAACCCTGAAGATGCTCTGCCGGTACACTCCAAGACGAAACGCTTTGCAACAACTCCGGCAAATTTAATCTTGAAAACCCCCGAATCTTTGTCAAATGTGCACAATGGTAATAGGTAGGTAGGCACAAATTCACCTAGTTCCCCAGGGCCGTGGTAGGAGCTAACCACCTATGTCAATTTTTCCGTGGACTCGTTCACCGGGATCACCTTCCTGTGCGCGTTTTCTATTCAAACTAACACCGGCATCCTTTCTCGTTCTTCTGATTTTTATATCCCCCACATCCACCACCCATGGTGCCTCCGTCTCTGACGAAGTCGGCATGTACGGATCCATAGCCGTAGCCCGAGAAGCCAGGGAAGCAGCCGTGGCCATGAAGCAAAACAATTTTGCCCTTGCCCAGGGCAAGTACAAACTTCTCATCGGCATGCAACCGGACGAAGACGACTTCTACTTCGGAATCTACGAATCCAGTCGCAAAATGGGTCAATGGCAAGAGGTGGGCGGAGCGCTGAATCAACTCTTTCTTCACGCGCCAAAATACAAGGACAAAATGTCTCAAGAGTATGGCGAATGCCTCTATCATCTGAACAGATATGATGAAGCGGAAGAGGCGATGAAACTCGCTTTAGCCCGCATCAGCGAACCGCCCATCATTGAGAAACAACTGCGAAAGCTCTATAGAAAAAGTATCATAAAGCACACACCGGTAGTAGGCCCCATAGTGAAGCCGATTGACAAAAGTCCAATCGAACCGGTCAAGCCGCCCCCGCTTATCCCGGAAGAGCAGTACCATCCTCACACTTCGAACGTGGACCTAAATCTTGAAACAGCCTACGAAAAGTCAGAATGTGTCCTAATAGCCTCCTACAAAAAATACGAGCAAGGCGACGGCATGACGACCTTCTACAATCCTCCCAAGGCTATATTTAGAATCAAAAAGATATTGAAGGGTCCGCCACTGAATCCGACACTACCCTTGAGATACGAATTTCATGACAAGACCAGCAAACCTAAACCGAAAGGCTGGAAGTTTGACCCCAAAAAGATGATGCCGAAAAAGGGCAGCGACTGGATTATCTTCATCCAGAACGCGGTGCCGGTCGAACGGATGTTCGAGTCCTATCACGGTTCCTGGGGACGCATTCCCTTTACTGAAAACAACATAGACAAAATCTTGAACATAAAGCAACAGCATAGAGGACAGTCGTGATTGCTCCAGAAAGCAGTGCACAGCCGGACAAAAATTCCCCCTAGCTATCACAAAGTCAAAAGGTACATCAAAAATGATCCGTTTAACTTCGAGAAGACAGGTATTCCCGCCACAAACCTTGCCTGTCTCTCTGCACAACTGTACCCGAGTCCTCCTCTGGTTAGCAATTGTGCTATTTCTCTTGCCCACTGCAACCGAGCCCGCCCAGGCGGCTCCCTTGAGCGAAGCCGAGATCAACAAGAGAAAGATTGCCATCCACCGAACTCTACTGAACATATACCTGGCAAAGCATCAAAAAGCCGATACTCTCAAAGAGTTCGCGATAATGACAAAATTAAAGCCCGGGGACTCGGCGCTCCACTATGAATACGGGCGCTATCTGGCGCAAGTAGGCAACTACAGTGCCGCCAGAGCACCACTTCTCAAAGCGGCGAAACTGGATCCTACCAAAGCAGAGATAGAAGGCACACTAGGCACTGTCTCCATAAAACTCAAGGATTTCAACGCCGCCCTGACACACTTCAGAAAAGCAGTCTCTCTGGGAGGCGAATACAAAAAACAATACGAAGACACGGCTAAATATGTAGCTTCTATAGAACGCCGCAAAATCTACGAAGCCAAACAAGCCGCCTATCGCAAAAAACTCGAAGCAAGACAGAAAGCGCTGGCTGCCCAGGAGGATGATGACAACGACTGGTAAGGCAGTCCTCTAACAAACTGGAATAGGGTAGAATAGCGGAATGAAATCAAAGAACGAAAGGCGCTATCTACCCATAGTTCTGGTGGCAGTAACACTGGTACTGGGTATAGCCATAAGCACGATCATCCTATTAAAATTCTCAGGGAAACTACCAACCAGATACGCGGAAGGCGGAAAGGTAATGGGAGTGGGTGGGTTCTCCGATCCAAAAGGACCCTGGACAGCCTACGAAAAAGCGGCTAAAGATGCTTACAGAACAAATGACGTCACCACCGCGATCAAAGATCTGGGAAGAGCCATCACCGTGGCCGAAGAGAACAAAGCCCCACATACGGTGAAAATGTTTTTGCACAAGCAACGAGGAGGCATCTTTGTCGATATCGGCAATCAAGAAGGTTTCAAAAGAGACTGCAGGGTATTTGTGAACCTTGCCGACAAGAACAAAATGGTCACCGCCAGCGAAGACGCCCTGATAATGCTTGCGCAGTCCGAGTACGACACCGGCAACTTCAGCCAGGCAGAAAAGGATCTGGACAAGCTGGAGAATAGCCTGATCAAGACGAGGTCTGATACTTTCGCAGGATTGATAAGAGTCTACGAATTAAAAGGCAGAGTCTACCTAAAACAAAATGATCCCAAGAAAGCAGAACAGATGTTCCTAAAAAGTCTGGATCTTTCAGCCAGGGTTAAGTCCCAGGGATACATCGGCAGCAACGGCATCACCTATTTCTACCTGTCTCAAATATATAAAGAACGCGGAGATTATGCTGAAGCCCTAAAATACATCAGACTGGCAGAAAAAGCAGAGAAAGACATAGTCTATTCCAATGAGAAAGCCAGCTTTATCGACAAGCAATTCATGGTGCTTCCCGTGCCGATGGAATCAAAAGCGATCAACTCCCT
>JAUIJG010000166.1 GCA_030431355.1 bacterium | reverse complement strand
AAATTACTGAGACATTTTAAGTCTTCGTCATCAAGACCGGGATTGTCTCTAATATATAGAACTTCCAGGGGGCTATCCCTATCCCCGGGGGCGAACAGGCTAAGCTGCTCCCGGGTCAGATGTCGATGATTCAAACCAACCCCTAGAAAAGGAAGCGTGGAAGCATGCCGTAGTCCTTTTGTAGTAACCTTCTTCATTCTGCAAAACGACATGAACCGGGGCACACTGTCGGCGGTGAAAGCAAGCACATCCCTGTCTGTCATCTCCCCCATCATATGCCAGATGATGTTGCACTCCCCTTTGAAGGAAGGAAACTTTCCGAGCATATCGCCGGCAAGGGTGCCGGGATCGCCAGTTACCCGGGAAAAACTTTTGGAGGAGATGAAATCGTCGGCGGTGACTCTCATCAAAAAGTAGGCAACAAGACCGATGAGAACCAATGCCGAGGCAATAACTAAAACCGTTGCAAATACGGGACGACCGGAACCGCCTGACTCCGGAGAATGCTCCTGGTCAATGGAGACCTGGCCTGCCTCTTCGATTCCTTCCTCGTGAATTAAAGCACCGGGCATCAAGCGCTCAAGACTTCTTTGAAGTTCAGCCACAGATGCAAACCGTTCATCCTTATCTTTGGCCAGGCATCGCTGAAAGATCTTATTAAGCGTCTCCGCTTCATAGGAGTCGGCGCTTAAGCCGGGCGGGTTACAGTTAGGTATCTCCGCCCCCAGATGCATTTTCATGGTGTCCATACTTGTTTTGCCCTGGTAGGGCACCGCCCCGGTTAATAGTTCATGCATCAGACAACCGATGGCATAGATATCGGAGCGCTCGTCAGCTGGCTCTCCCAGCACTTGCTCGGGGCTCATATAGGTGGGGGTGCCCAGGGTAATTCCGGCGCGGGTGAGATCAATCCCATCTCCTTCGCTCATGGTCTTCACCAGTCCAAAATCGAGAAGCTTGAGCTGTAAACTGGAAGCCCTGGCACTCTCTATGACCATAAAATTGGAGGACTTCAGATCCCGGTGCAGGAGTTTCTGGCGGTGAATATAGCCGATCACATCGCAGATTTGACCGAGCGCCTGGATTGCCTGCTCAAAGGTCAGGGGACCGTTGCGTTTCAAGTAATGGCGCAACGTAGAGCCTTCCACATAGTCCATGACCAGATAAGGAATATTCTCTTCACTCATCCCGAAATCCAGGATCGATACCAGGTTGCCGTGACGCAAATCACTGAGCACCCTGGCCTCTCGATGGAAGCGAATCAGCTGCGCCTCTGTCATCTTTTCGGCTCTCAGAAGTTTCAAAGCCAGATAAGAGCCCAGGGATTGATCCTTGACCTTATAGACGATGGCGGTGGCGCCGGAGCCCAATGTACTAACGACCCGGTAGCGTCCGGCTATGGTCTTGCCCTGTAAGCTAGCATTATCTACAGACATGTGAATTGCGGCAGCGCTGTAAGTAAGGAATCCTGTTCCTTTTATTTACCCAATCCCGTTGCCTACAATTGACTTCAGAATCATCTATTGAAAGGCAAAAACTGTCGCATATCCAGGACCTTCTGCTCATCGCCTTCATTCAGCAGACTGGCTTCCACCTGGGTAATATCCCTGGTCCGCAACTCCCGCTTGAACTCGTCCTGGTTGAATCCATAGACTCGACTCTGGACAAAGAAAAACTCCCGAAACTCCCCTTCCACTACCAGAATAAAACACTGCTCCGTGCCCAGCGCGATGGAGAGATTGATGGCACCGGTTATCTTCTCTTCCTCGAACTGACGGAGCAAAAGTTCGTAGTATCGACCTTTTTCATCCCGATAATGGGGCTCAAGTCTGGCTCCCACAAACAATGAAGCATAGGCTCTAATAAGATCTTCGGGCAAATCATAACAGTCGATATGGGCGCCGTCGTCTAGAAGATCGTTCATCAAGTTCCTCAGCGCCGACTCCCCATTTTTCGGCACCCTCTCAAAATTACTGGAGTGAATAGCTCCTATGCATCTTCCTTTCCTTATTAGCAGTGCCCCCCGGGATAAAAACTGGCTACTCTCGCCGATTAATATTCCGTTGAACTCCATGGCAAAAAGCCGGTCCACAAGCTCTTTCAGATTGGCATGTCCGCCGGAATAGGAGGTGACCTCGCTTTCTTTAACAGGCGGAGGCAAAAGATCCACAGCCCGGTCGAACTTATGGGCTTCCTCTCCCAGGTTGTGAAACTCATCGAGGGCCTTCCTGCCGAAAATATCCTGAAACGAGGTCTGACTACCGTCAGGAAGAAACCGGGAGGCGGCAAGCAAGTCGGTCTGTCCACCTACATCGGTGGGCGGATCAACAGGCTCGAACACTGCCATTCCCGAAGGACTCCAATGCACGAAAGCCGCCTGAATTTGGCTGTTGACCGCATAGTATGCGTCGGTGATCATCAATCCACGTACACGGGCACCGAGAACTTTCACCCAGAATCCCCTGGGACCGGTATCGGTGACAAGACAGCGCAACACCTGTCCCCGGACAAAGTTCTCATCGCCGAATCCACCGTCACTGAGTCCCACAGCGGTGGGCCGAGGCGGCTTTCCTCCACCGCCCATCTGGGGCTGGACCTGGGTTTTCGGTCTATTTTGCTCTAGCTCTTCAAGATCGCTCAGCAAGGTTAGATCCACGGCAACTAACTATATATAGATGCCCGAACCCGGTGACCTTGAACCAGAATGCCCAGCGGGAGCTAGTTCCTGGGTGGGCAGGAGAATCTCAGGCTTGAATGCCTTTGTCGATGTACTTTCTGGCTTCATCCCCGAGGGCTCTGGGGATTGTCACGTTTACTCCGTCAATCTTGAGATTGGTTCCGGAGAAGAAAATCTTATTCACGTCTTTGATCGCCGCGATCCTTTGCCATGGTATCAAAAGTGGTGGATGCATGAATCGGAAGAGAAAAGCTGGACCGGTGGAGAGGTAGAGTCCATCAGGACTTATGCCGATCCAGAAAGTTGATTTCATTTCTATCAAGCCGATCTGGCCGCGTTGCCAGGTGTGCCAGTCAACCTTAGATAAGTCTCTCTCTTTAGCCGAATATTCCCCGGCAAGTTTGTTCCAGCCACCCACAAGAGAGCAGATCAACATCACCAGACACCAAATCATCGTAAAGAAGATGGGAAAAGCGATAAGTATAAAGGTAATTATCTGTGCCTGGTCGTCCATTGCACCACTCCTGGAAATACGATCTGTTCATTTTAACCCTTTGGCAAGGATTGAAAGAAAGATCAGGTAAAAAGATTAAATTCGAGCAAATTTTTGAACTTTTTATAGGGCAGGTTCGTTTTTACCAATAACGAAGCACGTTTTTGATAGGCCGTATCTGTCGGAGAATAGATCAAGATGATAAGAAGCACTATGGCGTCGGCATTGGCCGGCCTTACCCTTGCCATGGCAATGGGAGTTGTGACGATGGCGGAGGCAAAACAGATGGTATTGCCGGGGAGAGTCGCCAAAGACAACGTTATGGAAGTAAATAACAATGTCAGATGGCATACCAACCTGAACAGCGCCTTAGCCAGAGCCCACCGGGAGCAAAAGATGGTCCTGTGGATACATATGGTGGGGAAAATCGATGGAGCCACATGATCAGCGGCTAACTCGCTGAGAGCCGTGTCGCTCTCCCAGGAACCAGCCCTCTCCATGTTGAAAAACGATCTGGTCTGCGGCTACAGAGACATCTCAAAAGAGAACTATGCCGGCTTTTCCGGTAGCCATAAGGTAGGCGAGCAGGCAATCCGGACCACTAATGGTGCCGGTCCCCACAACGTTCAATCTTTCATATTGGCTTCCGATGGTACCGTGATGCACTGCCTTCCCGGTTACTGGAACCCGGCAGATCTTGCCAGAGAGGTAGAATTTGCCTCAAGGCTCCATGATGTATGGACCAATCCGAAACTTAGCTCGACCCAGAAGAACCAGTATTTCGGCAAAATGCATATGGCCCATATCAATGAACATCCCCAGCACATGAAGATGCGAAGCCGAATGCAATCCTTCGACATGGAGCACGAAGTCAAAAACAACTTCAGCACCTCCGATACGATTCTCGATCGAGGCTGGGCCCGCAATATTTTAAGCCAGGATAGGAATGTCAAATTTCGGGCCATGCAGGCATTCAAAACCACAGACCAGATCATGCACGAACGCATGGCCAGAAGACCATTCGTGGCCTACAGCAAATTCGACGTGGCTAAATATGCCGAGTACGGCCGACCTCTGTATGACAAAAGCGAGAACTTCAGGAACGAAAATGGCCAGTTCGTAGACAACGGCAGGGTGGTGGAACGCCCGCCCAGCAAGGTCAGAGACCAGGAGTTAGTCGGCAAGGTGCCGGAGCATATCAGAAGACGGAGAGATCCGAACTTTCGATTCAGAAGAGGGGGCAACCTGACTAGTTTCAACAATAACAACGATAGAAATATTGCCGGTAGAAATAGTGCCGGTGGAAACAGTCGACTCTGGGGTCAATCTAATAACTCCAAAAGCGGCAAAGTTCTCTGGGGCGCGAACTGAAAAGAAGAGAATCAGGTCAACACAAGGATTGTTGACGATGCTCTATCCAGGTCTTGGGGATGGCATCGTCAAAGACCTTGGAGAGATAATAGCTGGCGATACAAAGAGCGATAGAACCTAGAATGGCAAATAGAATAAGCATTCCAGCCATCCTCTTCAGGTACGAGGTCTTTTTATCTTCCAGGCTCATGGTGAGCACACCTATGCAAAGGTCACTGCCCTCTTTATACCCGCTGGACCGGCTACCAAGCGTTATGGGCCCGCCACAGGCCGGCTAAACCAGTTCTGGATGCTGCTATGGTGCAAGAGCTTAGCGCACTATCTCCACGGAACAGCGGGAATGGAAAAGGATGGACTTAGAAATAGCCCCCATCTTTATCTCATTGCGCAAGCCTTTGATTTTCCGAGAGCCCAAAACGATATGATCTGCGGGCCACTCGCTGGCCAGCTTCAATACCACTTCCCGGGGATGACCCACCACTATCTCTCCGGCAACCTCGGCTTCCGGATAGCGCTCCTTAAATCTTGCCACGGTCTTATCAATGAGATCCTGGGCTCTGGCTTTCTTCTCTATTATCTGTTTCCTGGAAGCCTCGGACAGGTCCTTGGGATTGACCCTGGCATAACGCTTCAGCTTTCCTGTATCAAAAGGCTGAATCACATGGAGAAGTCGAAACTTAGCGTTCGCCGGCCATGGTCTCTCCAGAACCCTCTGAAGCATGTGCTCGGAGTGTTCTGTGTCATCCAGAGGAATCAGGTACTTATCTTCTTCGATGGGCTGGTCGTTCTCCACTTCCTTAACCAGAGCATCCGGCGAAACACGACGAAGCACTGACACCGATGACGGTGCGTTGGTGACCAGTACATCCGTTAGGGTTCCGAAGAGTGACTCTCCTGCTACCTTGGTTCCCACATCGCCGATAACGAGAAGATCGGCCAGATAGAGTTCTACCTCTTCCAGAATGATGTCTTTGGGATCGCCTTCTCTAAAAGTCGCCTCCACATTGTCTTCGCCAAATTTCTCCGCCAGTTTTGCGCGGGTCTCTTCCATCACTTCCTGACAGCTGGCAATCCACTCACTCTCCACATTCTTTGCGGTACCGCCGAGAAAAGGGAAGAGATTAGCGATGAAATCAGGGCTCTTATCGGCAACGGTCAAAACCTTAAACTTGGTGTCCTTCGGCCAGGGACGATAGAGCAATACGTCGACGGCAGCATCCGCGTTAACAGACCCATCGGTGGCTACAAGTACTTTCATCAGCTCCCTCCTCTTTTGACTTTCGCATATTCTTCCACACTTTCGACGTCAAGAATCTCCCATTTGGAAACAAAAAAATCCGGCCCTGATAGAGCCGGATGAATCTTTTTTGTAATACGATCTATTCTCAGGCTTAGAGTCCACCTCCAAGACCGCCATAGTTGTTGATGGCGAATGTACCGATCAGGTGAACCGCAGTGGGTCCGCCAAATCCTACACCGAGCCCTTTTGCCACGTTCATGGCAGACTCTCCACCATCGCTCTGTCCAAAAGCGATTTTCATGCCGGCAAGCGATGAAGGCACCGTCGACAGTGCCGTTACCACCCGGGAGATGTCCCTGGCAGCATCATAGCCATAATCGGCAAGCTGTCCGACTTCGTTAGATTGACCATATCTGGGGTCCACCGGGGCACCGACGAGACCCTGGGCATGAGCTGCCTGGTCATAAATTCCGAAAGCCATTAGCAAGAGCTGGGGCGCCAGGAGAACTCCAATTCGCGAAGCGACCTTAAACGTATGAGACGTAGTGATCTTCTTTAGAGTCGGAAATTTCGACTTAGTCACCATTAGTACAAACCTCCCTTGTATTTGTCCCGTTTTTCCCACGCGATTAAAATTCCGCGCCTTTTCAGCCAAGCCAACTGTGTAAATAGTAGTCATACCGTCAAGGTCTGTCACTGGTGAAATCCCCATTAAGACAGCCAAAGGGTAGTTATTGCCTGGTTTGCCGAGTCGAGCAGATCTAATGATCAGTTAGAATTGCCCGATTTGCCAGGAAGTGGACAATAATCCAGCAAGGAAAGCGAAGCTGCCCGAATGATTGTCCGATGAGTCTTAGACGGGTGCCCAGCAGGGAATTTTCGTCGAAATGCATAATTGTCATGGGTTTCGTGGAATAAGTAATACGGTTAGATCTTGTTACGCTGAAGTACGGGTTTGAAAGGAAGATGGGCATTGCAGAACGAAGAAATTCACTAACACTGGACGAAGTCAGTCATTACTGGCGCAAGATTCGCTCCGGTGAATCTCCGAACTTAAATAAGGTAATCAACTCGATAATCACGATTGATATAGCCTTCGGAGAAAACTTAAACTCTCTCACTAAACACCTGACCTCAGAGCACTGGTCCCAGGTGAGAAAAGACCTCTTCGACACGCTCTTAACTTCGTTTGAAGGACAGTATCTTCTCTATCCGCACAACTACGAGTATGCAATAGCTCCTCCCGGAGACTGGCCGGAATACGGCTATATCGAGTTTCATCCCCGGGCCTCCAACAGGAAGTCGGACATTCTCAGAGCCAACCTTGAAACTATCCATCCCCTGGTGATTCTCTCCCTTAAATGGTGTTTTGCCGACGGAAGGAACACAATCGCTCCCAGGGATTTCCAGAATTATAGAGAATCACTCTTCGACATAGCCTGTGACGAAGAGCATCTATCAAGCGAGTTTTTGGATAGACTGCACGACCTATGCGTGGAAGAAGCCTTCAAATCCCAGAAGATGGCCCATCGGAAATGGTGGCATCTTAGCTCAGAAGTCTCTTCTTGCACGGACAAGAAAGAGAGAAACATGCTCAGAAAACAGATTGGTCAACTCGAGACGGTCTGGGGTGTGCCTCAAGAAGCTTGAAGTCAAATTCTGTATATGTTGGTAATGAGCTAGAGCCTAACGGTTAGGACAGTTGCAAGACCCACCCCTGGTGCACTCACAACACTGGCAACAGCAATGGCACTCCGGACATCGGTCACAAGAAGCGCTGTTACATATCCTATTGTCACAAGCCATGATTTACCTCCTGGAGCAATTTCAAAAAAGCTTTGCTAAAGACAAGTATGCCAAGATTCCGCTTTTTTGAAAAATTAAATGTTCAGGTTCAGTTGGATAAAAAACAATCC
The DNA here is from genome assembly GCA_030431355.1 of bacterium. The sequence continues at coordinate 2,887 of JAUIJG010000166.1, read as the reverse complement.
TTCCTTATTTAACAAGTTTCTTCTCAAATGAAGCGAAGTCTCCGAATCACTTTCAAAATCAGAACCAAAATCAAAACTGAGATCTAAGCCGGGGTGCGAGCCGCGCAGTCAGAGTGCCATGAAGGATATTGCTTGAAAAGACTGCAAATCGGCGCCCCGAACAAGCACCGCAACCCCCTGCCTATCCTTGCTTTACAGGATTTTAGAGACACTAAAATGCCACCGCTTTTTCCACAAATTCAAGCCTGATTTCAGCGGTAATAAAGCCAGGCTGGGCATAGTTGATGCCACCATTTATTGACAACTATCCGCTATTTATATTAAGCTAAGTAGTAAGCACGCAAATCGGCTCTAGATGCGGATCTTATGAGTTCATTCGGATTTGGTGCCCAGGAATACTCAAATGAAAAACATAGAATTAATCGCCACAGTCTTACTATTGATCGGCGGCTTGAACTGGGGTCTTGTGGGCGCTTTCGACTACAACCTGGTGACACAGCTACTCGGTGACGGCACAGCCACCAGAGTTGTCTACGGTCTTGTGGGACTGGGAGCCCTATACCACATGATGCAGCACTTCAAAGGGAAGAATTCAGCTGAAGAATCAAGCTAAAACATCCTTCTAATAGCTGAGAAATAAACCGGTCGCCTCTATCCGTGGCGGCTCAGTATCACCATGGACAAAAGCCCGGTGCCTTCCGCCACTACTTAGTAGCGGAAGAAGTTGTGGTGATTGATATTGTAGTAGCTGTTGTTGATACTTCTTTGATTGTTGTACTGACGGTCGCGAAAAATCCTCTCCCAGTTGAAGGGATTTCCGTCCTTACTCCACTCTTTCTCCAGACGTTCTATCTGTTTAAAACTTTCAAAGACACCAACACCAAGAAGGGCGGTGACCGAAGCCGCACCAAGCACACCGGCGGTGGCAGCTTCAGCGGGAATCGCCGCTATGGCTAAACCTCCGGCTGCGGCAAGGCCGAGTCCTTCCAGAGTAGCTTCTTGCGGATTCTCTTCGAATCGACTCTTGATCCCCTCTAAAACAGGGGTTCCACCACATTTAATATCACCGATTAATCCGCTGCTGAAATCATATGCGGCATCAAATAAGTTGCCGACAGCGCCTCTATCGTTCTCCGCTTCATCCGGCTGTCTATATGCCGATTCCAATCTATCACTCATTTCAAATCTCCAATCCGGGCATCCTATAAACTGTCTCCATTGGACATCAGAACCGAAGGAAATTCACTGTGTAATTGCACAGTCTCTTAAAGTTGGCTCAGAGACTGCCATGGCAACACCTATCAATCCGTCTCTTAGGCGGTCGCCCCGGGACGTTTGAAGAACCTGTATATAGGATAACTAGCCGCCAAAATCAAAAATGCCAGACCGGCCTGCTCCGGGTTTGTGATCAACGTACCGGCAAGAAATACCACAGAAGTTAGAAGCGCAATAGCCGTGGTCCAGGGATATCCCCAGGCCATATATGGCCGCGAAAGCTCCGGTTCGTTTCTCCTCAATAGAAACAGAGACAAATAAGAAAGCGCATAATTAGCCACGAAAAATATGGAGAGAATTGACATAACCTGCTCGAAGGTACCGAAGATAAAGACAAAAGCAACCAGTGTACTGAGACCCAGCGCTCTCACCGGCGTGCCCCCTTCATTAACCAGTGCAAGTCCTTTGAAGAAGAGCCCGTCCGAGCTGAGCCCATACAAAATCCTGGAGCTAAACAAAAGAACAGCGTTGATACAACTGAGCAAAGAGATGATCATAATAACCCGAATAACAGGTCCGCCAAGACTGCCGAAAACATATTCTGCCGCTCGACCAAGGGCGAACTTATTGCCTGCTATCTCGCTCAGGGGCATCACATGCAAAACTGCCGCGTTTAAGAGAACATAGATAGTCACCACCGAAAACACGCTTATAAAAATAGATCGGGGAACACTCTTCTCCGGCTCCTTGACCTCGCCACCAAGATAGATGACACCATGCCATCCATCTATCGAATAAAATACAGCCTGCATAGCTTTCATCAAAGCCACTACCATGAGCCAGCCCCCGGCAAGTGCTGGGGCGTTGCTCGAAAGTGTCTCGGGGTGACCGGAAGCGCCGGGATGACTTCCCAGGGTAAAACAGGCAACCACCAGAACAAAAAAAGCAATGGTCTTAACCATTGCTGTAACCACCTGGATTTTACTGCCCCAGTCGACTCCCCTGGATTGCAAGAGGGCAAAGAATAAAATGACCGATATGGCTATCGGCTTTTCCACTCCGGATAAAAAAGGAAGCAAGTCATCGGTGTATTCGCCCACAACAATTGCCACAGCAGCAAGAGTGCCGCAATTAGATAGCCAATCACTCCATCCCACTACAAATCCTGCGTACTCACCAATCGCTCTTCTAGAATAGTTATACTGCCCTCCGGACTTGGGAATCGCAACCGCCAGCTCCGATAAGGAAGAAGCGCCGAAAAGCGCGTAGAGACCGCCTGCCACCCAGACCCCGAGAAAAAACAACTCGTTGGGAACCCACTGGGCTATATCACCGGGTGTTCTAACAATACCGGCGGCAATGGTATTTCCGATGGCTGCGGATATACCGAACCAGACACCGACAGCTTTTAACAACTTGCCTTTCGATGGTGGAGAATCGGACTTCGAGTCGACCCGGCTATTATTACTCAACTAAATCCAGCACCTAACGATAGTAAAACAAAAATGATATCATGCCATCATCTAGTGGAACACTTTCACGTACTTGTTATCAAGGCGCTGCATGACCCAGGACCAAAACAAAGAGCTTTGCAATATCTGCAACCTGCCTCGTACAAAGGACTCAGGCGCTTCTTTGACTCAGTGGATCATGGTCTGCTCCTGCAATGAGC
>JAUIJG010000599.1 GCA_030431355.1 bacterium | reverse complement strand
GTCCTAGTCTCCAATCACAGAAAAGCGCCTGGCTGTCAGCCGGTCTTTGAGGTAGAGGATCTTTCAACCACGGTCAGAGAGCTCAAAGAAAGAGGCTGGAGCGAACAGGCTGGTCCTTTCGGCACCCCCAACGGAGAAGCCTATAGCTTCCTTGACCCTTCCGGCAATTCCATAGCAATCTTCCAGGTGGACCCAGACTCCACAGACAGAAGCTATGTGGACCCCACCGAATACGACTAGATTCTATTATTCGATAGAGACTACGATTTTACCGACCTGCTCATTTGATTCCATGTAATCATGGGCTTCTTGAAACTGGTCGAATTTAAAGACTCTATCAACCAGAGGAACCAGGGTTCCTCTTTCGAGACCGGAAAGAATATGTGCCTTACCCCACTCGAGGCGGTCTTCATCCCGGGCAATCTGCATCATTGTATAGCCTGAGATATTCAAACCTTTAGACAGCGCCGCTCGAAACGGAAAAGGTGTTTTATCCATGCTCAAGGCCCCGTAGAGAAAGATCTTTCCTTCGTAGGCGGTCGCCTCGGCAAGATCTTTGACTATCGGTCCGGCGATGGCATCAAATACGATATCAACACCGGATCCTTCCGTGAATCGATTTACCGAATCCACAATCTCTTCTTCTACCGTCACTATGACCAGCTCAGCTCCCGCTTTAAGCAACGCCTCTTTCTTGGCGGACTGGCGTGTTGTCGCAATGGCTCTGGCGCCAACATCTTTTGCGATTTGAATGGCGGCAATACCCACGGAGCTTGAAGCTGCCGTAATCAAAACAGACTGACCGGCCGCCAGTTGTCCGATATCTATCAAGGCCCCATAAGCGGTCAAATACTGCATCCACACGGAAGCCGCCTGGTCCGGCTTGATGAACTCCGGCATTTTAACAAGAGCCCTCTCGGGCACCAGGGCTTCTTCACCACAAACCCCATACTTACTCATTGAAAAAGCCGGAATAGTACTTACATAGTCCCCTTCACGGAACTCGGAAACATCAGAGCCAACCGCTTTCACAATCCCGGAGGCTTCATAGCCGATTCGAGATGGCAGACTGGGAGCTTCAAGATAGAGTCCCTGGCGAAACAAGACCTCCGCCCGGTTCAAGCCCATGGCCAGAACATGCACCAGCACTTCATCCTTTTCGGGGACCGGACTATCCACCATGTCAAACTTGAGAACTGATGATGGTCCTGTCTCGTGAAACCTGACAATTTTAGCCATTTAAAATTCCAATACCGGTAACTCAATTGCCATATAAATACCACAAAAGCAATATAATCGTCGGAGCGCAGTTAGCTTCGCAATAGCGCCAGGAGCAATCAGGAGTGGTCAGAGATATGGGTTCCAGAGTGGTCGTAGTCGGAAGTCTTAGCATGGATATGGTGTTTCAAGTGCCGAGAAGACCAGCCAGGGGTGAGACGGTAAAAGGATTCTCCTACGAAACTTTTGTGGGGGGCAAAGGGAACAACCAGGCGCTGGCAGCGGCAAAGGCTGGAGCCAAAGTGGCCATGGTCGGCAAAGTAGGAGATGACGAATACGGAAAGCTGATCAGAGAAGAGCTTGAGAAAAACGCGGTGGATACCAGTTTCCTTTTCATTGATAAAGAATCCGGCTCAGGTCTGGCTAATATCTATGTGGATCCTGAAGGAGACAATAGTATCGTCATAGTTCCCCGGGCAAACGACCGGCTGAACAAAGAAGATATCGATCGAGCCAGAGATATCATTGCCGAAGCGGAGCTGGTCATGCTTCAGCTTGAAGTCCCTCTGGAGACTGTGATCTACGCCGCCGAACTGGCCAGAGAAGTGAACACGAAAGTGATGCTTAATCCAGCCCCGGCGCCGGATGGAGGAGCGTTGCCGGAGGCGCTTCTTGTCCTACTAGATTATCTGATTCCCAATGAATCGGAAGCCGCACTGCTGACTAACTTGCCGGTGGACAATCTGGAATCCGCCAAAAATGCCCTGGC
>JAUIJG010000165.1 GCA_030431355.1 bacterium | reverse complement strand
CAAGAGCCATCCTGGGTCTGGCTACGTCTTCAACGTAATCTCCGCTGATGACAAAGTCATCAATCTCAGCTTGTCTAAGCGTTTCTATCCGCTTAATGACATTTTTTGTCATTCGCTCTCGCCGGTTTCTATCCCAGCTTGCAGCATATGAGCTGCCTTTTCCAGAAACGAACGCTGATTTAATTAGTTCGTCTGTCGTAAGTTGGACTCCTTGCAATGGAAGCAAACCATCTTTGTCCCAACAACCTACTTCAGAGTCGATGCCTGCTCTATTTCCAACAACGCTTGATCGGGAAATTAGTGCTTCGGCATCTCCGATTTCTCGGTGCATTTTCTCTTTCTCCCAGCCTAAAAGTAACTTGAGCGCACTATATTAAGTATCACTTGTTTGCTATCAACCTCCTTCTTTTGTCCTGCGCTTAACCGAATTATCAATTATAGTCGATTTCGACCCGGGTGTCAAGAGATGCCGGTTTTACCTGGATTATCGGCGTTTCGGGGTGCATTTATTCCTGAGCATATGCATGATATATAGATTAAGTGCACTCTAGTGGTGTCTTTGAAGAAATCCCGGAAAGATCCACGAAAAGGCGAAAATGGGCCTTGTCAACATACCGGGTGGGGTGTATAGTTGATCGTGAGGTCGAACAAGCCAAAACTTGATGAAGAGGTTAAGGCGATCTGCTGAGTAATTAGTCCATCTAAATAGAGGATAACACTATGACAGTTCAAACGAAAGCTACACAACCCCACCCACAGAAAGGAAGAGTCACTGTTCTCATCGACCACAAGGCTCATACTTTCGCTGAATCCGAAAACCCATATATAGGAAAAGAGTTATATAGGGCAGCCGGCGTGAATCCCGATAAGTACGACCTGTGGCTCCGTCAACCATGCCATCAGCAAGACGACGAGCTTATCGAGCCGTGCGATGAGATCACCCTCGAGCAGGGACAGTATTTCTACACTGCCAAAAAGCTCATCAAATTAGGAGGGCCGGACAATGAAGTTGAGACCTAATGACCAGCAGTATCTGGATCGAAAAGGCTGGACTTATGAGGTCACAGTCGAGAAAGACAAGATCTATGTGGTTGTAAAAGACATGCTCTTTTCTTCAAAGTACACGCCCAGAAAGGCAGATTTGATGTTCATGATTCTGCCCGGGTATCCGACAGTCAAGCTGGACATGTTCTGGACTCGACCGGATGTGCTTCTGGCTTCAAATAACAAGAAGCCTCCAAGCACTGAATCTATCGAGCAGCACCTCGGCATGTCCTGGCAGCGATGGTCTCGTCACCTTGAAGAGTGGCGGCCCGGTATTGATGGCTTCGAGACATTCTTTGCACCAATTCTAAAGGAGATCCAGAACGATGACTAAGAAATATGCGTTGACCCTTTTGCAGCATCATCTGGATGAGCTCCAGAGTGACTCTGCTATCGAGCATGCAGCTTTCCTCTTTTGCAGCTCGTCCTCGTCGGATGAAGAGACTAGATTCCTCGTACAGAGGGTCCAGCTTCTTTCTGGTGACGAGATATTCGACCCCGCTGTGGACCACATCGCTATCACCTCAAGCGCTTATATACGAGCCCTTAAGCTGGCTGAGGCGAATAATCAGTTTCTGGTTTTGGTCCATTCTCATCCCGGTGGTTATCCGACTTATTCTCTCCAGGATGATCGAGGTGAAGCAGACCTATTGCAGGCGGCTTTCAATCGTGGAAGTGATTCGCCTCTTTTGAGCCTGCTATTGATTGGCAGGCAGGAGCCGGACCTGATAGGCCGGATCTGGACGGACCCAGATGGTCCGCCTACCCAGTTATCCCAGATCCGAGTTGTTGGAAGCAGATTCCGAGTTTTTGCTGCTGCTGACGACATCGACTTCAGCCCGGAAAGACTTCAATGGGCAGACAGGCAGATTCTAGCCTTTGGAAAGGAGGCTCAGATCATTATCTCCAATCTGCATGTCGGACTTGTCGGCGCTGGTGGCATTGGTTCTGCTGTCGCTGAGCAGCTCATCCGCCTGGGCGTAGGCAAGATCACCGTTTGCGATTTTGATAAGCTCGAATCTTCAAACGTGCACAGGGTCTATGGCTCCGGTATCGAGCTTGCTGATTCCGGTATCAGTAAAGTTGAGCTGGTTGCCAGGCAAGCCGCGTTTATTGGCAATGGCACCGACGTCAGAGTTGTAGACGGATCGATCGCCTCTAGGGAGGTCGTTGAAACCCTCAAGTCATGCGATATCATCTTCGGATGTACCGATGACCAACTCGGAAGATCGATTCTAAATCAGCTTGCCCTCTTCTATTACGTGCCTGTTATCGATACTGGATTCGATACCGACTCAGAAGACGGGGTAATCCGTTCTGTTACAGGAAGGCTCACGCACCTGCGTCCAGGTAGCCCTTGCCTTTCCTGTCGTGGCCGAATCGATCCAGAGGCTGTGTTAGCCGAGACTCTCCAGGCACGAAACCCGGATGAATATGAGCGCCGTTTGAATGAAGGATATATACCTGAACTGGGTATTCAGAACCCGGCGGTTGTTTCCTTCACTACTCTGGTTGCCGGTCAGGCAATCAACGAGCTGCTTCATATGATCACCGGTTTCATGGGAGCCGAAAGGCGTAGCACAGAGATACTTATGAGGTTTCATGCCACCGATATCGGCACATCGAACAGAAAGCCTCAACCTGGCTGTATCTGCTCTGACCCGGAGCAGTGGGGATACGGCGACCAGGAGCCGTTTATCGGTATGAGCTGGTAGGAGTTGCAGGCAAGTTCTGTGCAGAGGCGTCAGGGGGCTTCCCTGGCGCTTCTCCTTTTGAAATTTTAGTCGCCATTGTTTGCCTCATGATCTGATTGCCATGCCCCGCTGTCTGCGCCTGTCAGGAGACTTCTTGAAAATATGTTTGCTAAGGCAAAGGTGTTTGTACTTACCCGAGATAGAAGCCGCAAAGCACTTACGACCTTGCGGCTTGCTTCCATGCCTGGCTTCTAGCCTAGCTCGAACCCCCATCGTCAAGGCAACCCGCTACGCGGGCGGCTTTTCGCCGACCTTGACGACGGGACCCCGGTTCATCGCCATTCAGGCATGTCCGGCAGGGACGCCCGCCGCGTACTTAACGACTCGGTGATGGCTCGGTCTTTCGGTCTTTGATGAGCCGATTTCAGCCTGCTGGGGCATCTTTTTCGATTTCCATTTTACGGGGGCAGCGCCACCGCACCTCAAGCGAAATTGTTGGACCAGAGCGCTCTACATCGACAAAGCCGCTTGACCTGCGGAGCCGCCCCCGTGATATCGCATCGAATTTCCAAACAGTCATTAAGGAGGACTGAACGTGAAACTTTTGACGAAAAAATTACTGGAGAATTTTCCGCCCCTCTACTCCCAGGAGGAGGTGTCAGACCCGGTTGCAATCGCTCGATTCTATGACACTCTCGGAAACTGGAGCTGGTATGCCATCGAATTTGATGGCAAGAATCTTTTCTTCGGTCTGGTCATCGGCTTCGAAAGAGAACTTGGGTATTTCTCTCTGGCGGAGCTCGAGCAGATAAATGAAGCGGCTGGATTCAATCGCATAGAGCGAGACTCCAGCTTCTCTCCTGTGCCGATAAGCAAGATTGATTAGTGAGAGCCGAGGCCGCCGGCAGAGCTGGCGGTCTATTACCAACCACCTCGAATTACGACCAGGGCGGGGGGGAGTATCAGTCAGCCCTGGCTACTTTCCGTTTTCTCCATTTTACGGGAGCGGCGCCACCGCGCCTCAAGCGGTAAGAAAACCCGGTTTCTTCCAGGCTGTAGCTGAGCCGCTTGACCCGCAGAGCCACTCCCGTGCCTTATTCGCGGATTTAACTCCCAGAAGAAAACGAGGTATTCGACATGCAAGAGATGGAACGACAGAGAGAGCAACTGAGTTCAATAGTTGCTCAAACGAAGAGGATGGCTAGGAAGTACGGACAGATAGGTCTTGTCGAGCCGGATGACATCGCCCAGGAGGTTATGTTGAAGGTCATGAATAGAAAGAATGGCGATAGTCCTTCAGGTGGCTGGCTCTATAAAGCGGTCCACAGCTCAGCTATGGATGCTGGTCGCAAAGCATCCCGAGAGAAACGTTTTCTCAAGCGCGACTTCCAAGAAAATGAACTGATGATGGTATCAGAGAAGGCTTGTTATGAAAGCTATCGAGCCCGCCGGATAGATAGTGCTGAAGATATCAGATTGGATCTGTATCCTGAATTGAACAATCTGCTGGAAGGGCTCAGTCAGCCTATGAGACAAGCTCTCTTGCTCTATGGTGAAGGATATTCATACGAAGAGATCGCTCGAATAACAAAGACAAAGATTGGAACTGTTCGATCGCGGCTCCATCACGCAAGAAGAAAAGCTCGTGCCCTCCTGGGCGTAATATCGTAAAACTCAGTCAGGGGCGGCGATTGCTGCCCCTGTATTTTTAAAGGAGAAACAAGAAGATGAAAAAAGCACTGAAAAGGCAGATTATGACTCACATGGACGAAAATGGCATCGTCGTTTTTCGACTCCTTGAAGGCAAGAAAAAGTTGAAAGCCATCCATACTTTCGGTTATGGAACTTGTCACGGTCTCTGGCTTAGAATCAACTATCACCAGCGTGGGCTTGTCTCGATGACTACAGAGTCTGCATCAGTAATTAAAGAGACAATTGCTTCCTGGCAGTCCGAAAGAGAGACCATAGCTGGCTCTTGACACATCTAGCCCTTTTGAAGACTGGAATTATACCTGTGGACTGCAACCCCCATCTGGCTTATATGGTGCAAGGGTGACACAGCTTTCTCGGTCTGCAAGGCGACCTCCTGCGGAGGCTCGCTGCGCTCGACCATGCAGACCGAGAAAAGCCGCGTCTTTTTGGCGGCACCAAAGCACAAATGGAGGTGCAGTCACTAATGAATAATTCAATCACTATCGTTGGACGAGTCGGTCAGAAACCTCACACCGTCACTTTCGGAGACACTGGAAACAAAGTGGTTAAGTTCTCTGTTGCTGTCAAGGAATTCTCTTCCAATTCCGACGAGCAGAAGACACTCTGGATAGATATAGATGCTTGGAACGGTCTCGGCGACAGAGTTCTCAAAACTATCACCAAAGGCAGAGAGGTTGTTATCAACGGAAGGCTAGCCATATCCAGCTATACGAAAAACGACGAAGAAGACGGTCTGAAGGTGAAGATAACCAAGCCGGTAATCAAGCTTACGAGCTTTCATCTTTGTGGCAAAAAGCCAACAAATCAGGATAATCAGCCGGACTCGGAGCCCTCTCTAAAGAGTGCTTAACTGAATAACCTAGCTAAAAGAGCAGGGGCTATCTGGTCCCTGCTCTTTTACTTTCTTGGAACGCTTCGTTCATGCGCTTTCAATAAGTACCTTCAGATCTAGAACTGCCGCTAGCTTATCCATTTTTTCCATGGATATTCCGTGATACTCATTTCTTTCATCTCGCGATACTGAAGATTCCTTCGCTCCTAACTTAAGCGCAAGTTCCCGCTGTGTCATACCTCGAGCTATTCTTGCAGCAACAAAGTACTTTCCTCTTGTAGAGAAGGCGTTCTCCGGAGGCAGTTCGCCTTTTTTCAGCTTCTCGTATAGTTCGATTTCTTCTTGACACTGCCTTGCGTAGGTAAAAGATGACGACAAGGAGTCTTTGGCTTGCTCCTCTGTTAGACCTTTTTGTTTCAGGTCCTTCATTTGAGTTTCATATAGTTCATTTAGTTTGGAAAGCTGTTTCTTGGCTGCTTTCAATTCTCTGTCATTTCTTAACATGGTGCTCCTCCTTATGGAGCGCTACTTCTTCAATAGCTTGATTATTCCTTTTTCCTCGCCTTGTTTCGTTACTCTAAATAGCTGTGCGTGGGTCAGCTTCTCTTCTGTTATCGGATGTATCTGCCCACTCCATTGACCGTATTCAGGCCACATTTCAACGTGGTATTGCCACCACATCGGCAACTGCCCCTTCTCTGCTTCAGACGGACGTTTTCTATCTTTGTCTTTCCAGGTCCAAACATTGTGCTCATCATGCTTGTTCAACCTAATGCACAGTTCATTTTCAAAATCGCTGTCAATCATTTCCTCTGGTTTCTCAACTACAAAGTAGCCATCTATGTCACCAGGGCGGAGTTTGTCAGTTGCAAATGAACCATCAATGAAGATGTCTGTTATGCCTTCATCCCAAAGTTGTTTAACCAAGACTCGGAGATTTTTAACGAGTTTGAGTCGCCACTTTGTATCCCAGGCTCCTTCAATTTCTTCTTCTCCTGTGACCAAAATAGACTGTTCTAAATCATCCAGACTCATCGGATACTCGCCTGCCGGCAACAGCCCGTTTTCATCGAAATGCAGATTGATTAGCTTGCCTCCTGTGTGGTACTTAACATCTACGTTAAGTATAACGTCCAGTGGCTTGGATGTCAACAAATATACTCTTGACTTAAGTGGCAAGTTTCAATCAGTCACTCCAGATGACTTTCTATTGCCCATTTGACTTTTGGCGCCAGGGCCCCATCCTCCAGCATTAATAAACCATCTCTAGCCGCTGCTTCGTAATTATCTTTATGAAGAAGGTCTGGAATGTACTTATCCGCCAAGTAAATACATTGTCTGAGATTTCGCAACGATGACTCTTTAAAGCCATTGTCCAGATCTTGCGGAATCACCTTGTTTAGCTGATAGTCGCAGTACGATTCTACAATTTCCCGATGACGAAAACTGCTAACGGCTTTCTCGCCTGGATTGAGCGGTATCTCTCTTGAATCATAGTAATTCGAATTACCTTCCAGATTCAAAAGGGTGCTATCGACCCTCCAGGAAACTTCCTCGCTAGGTAGTCCTTCTTTTATTGCTCTAATACCCGCACTTGCCGCACTGGCAAAGCGATTTTGAGGCTCCATAGCCTTTTGAGAGAAGAACATCTCCCGCTTATATTGATGAGCTGCCTCATCTCTATCACCATGCTCTAAAGCCTTCTCTGCCTTGTTTAAGATAGAAAAACTATGTGATTCCTTGCTCAACTTGTCTGATGAATCACAAGCTGATTTGTCTTCATTGGCCTCTTGCAGTCTTTGACTAACTCTGGATGCAAGCTCGAAAAGATTGAAGTCCACTGTTAAACCCTCCATTGTAAGTCCATTGAAGCAACGAAGAGCCTGTCTGTAACTGTTCAATTCCACAGTCTTACTTGGGTTTCTTCATTTTCTTGCCGTGCTTGGTTTGGTACCAGTCAACGGTTTTCTTATGCTTGTGTAGTCTTTTGCCTGCCTTCAAAGCGGAGGGTCCGCCAATTATTCCACCGGCTAGACCCGAGAACCAGCCGACACCATATGCTGCTAGGTTAACGCCATCTTCGGTCGGACTGTATATACAATCAGAATGAATCACTGCTAACTCATCAACCGGAATCTCAAAACCAGTACAACAGGCCAATGGAACTAACGCGTATAAAGCACCTTCAAAATTTTCTTCTATCATCACTTTCACCATTTATCTAAACAACTAGACCTCCTTTCCATAAATTGTATCGACCCTATAATTTTCCGATTCTGGCAACGAGGGAGGCGGTGGATCGAGACGGCCTAGATGTTGCTTTAGCGGTCACACTACGCACTCCGGAGGCGGCAGCCCGGGCTACGCCCGACCGTGCCAATGGAGCGGAGCGCTTGGTACGGCAGGATAAAGAAATACGGACAAAAATAGTGAATACAAGAATATTGCCTGTATTTACTAACGGACAAAGCTACCCCATAATATGAAATCAAGACGGACAAAATCTTAGAATATGGTAATATATTTGTATTCAGTACCGGACAAAGTTTGTATTCAGGTGATTTTATGCCCAGGCGACCAACAGTAGATACCAAGCTAAGCGAGTCCGATTACATTCGATTAGACCAGTTTTGCCGACTGAAGCAAAGGACAAAAACCGAGGTTGCTCGAGAGGCGATTCGATTCTATCTGGACCATCAGGAAAACAAAATTCTAGATGAAAGAGAGTCGGCCGTTGAGCAACGGATCAAAAAAATGGAAGACCGGATAGCCAAGCTCATTGTGAAGGTCGGCTTGGATGTCGGCACGCTCCATCAACTCTTCTGGAGCCGGGCTGACCAAGATGGAAGGGACGAGTTATTTACCGAGTGCTACATCTCGGCCGTCAAACGACTACAGAACAAACTCAACAAGCAAGAAGACGAGCTTGCAGAGAAAGCGAAGAAGCTTAAGCCGTGAGCAAAGTAATAGCGAAAGGAAACTATGTCAAAGGGGCGTCGGGAGTGAGCAAGGCTCACGCCCACATCAAGTACATCGAGCATCGCCCAGGACGGGACAAGGACGACAACGAGCGGGCCTTTTTCAGCGACACGAAAGACGAAGTTTCCCGAAGCGAGATAAGAGACCACATAGATTCTCAGGACCCAAGATACGCCGTGATGCATCGCATTGTCTTGTCTCCCGGAATCAACGATACGGACCTCAAAGAATTCACCCGAGAGACAATGCAGGAGCTTTCCGATAGAAAGGGGCAACCCCTTAGCTGGTACGCCATCGATCACAGGAATACCGACCATTCTCATATTCACGTTTGCGTTATGGGGCAAGACAAAGAAGGTGGTCTAGTTAGGCTCAATACTAACGACTACAGAGCCATCAGGGCCGCTGGAGATGTCTACATGGATAGAGAGCACGGTCTTGACCGTTATCTCGATTCTGAGGGGCAAAGAGTCCTTGACAGCAAAGAATACAAGACGCTCGATAAGAAGTGGCTGAACAAGGAAATTGAGCGTTTTGAATATGGAAGCGGCAAAGATCGAGAACGCTCCGAGCGAGCCCTACAGGACCGGATGGAATGGGAGCAGCTCGACAAGGAGCTTAGAAAGACGTTCAGCGACCAGCCCCGTGGCGACCTCCATCGAATGACCGGCAAGCAGTATCAAACGGAGATGGCTGGTAGGCACCTGGAAGACCATGAACGAACACAGTTGCATACGGCGAGAGAGCGCTGGGAGCTTATTGGAAAGATAAATCCAGATATGGCCGACCAGGTGGCCGAGGAGCTTAAGCAACTAGACAAGGCTCAAGAAGCCTTCAGGGCAGAAATCCATCAAAAAAATAGCTTCGACAAACTTATGAACGACATCGAGTACGCCCAGGAGGGCGAAAGAATAGACTATCAATACCTCTTCAAAGAAGCTCCTATCTATGATCGCATCGACGATCTCAAAGAGGAGCCAGAGAGAGACGATGAGCTTAAGCTCGAGGATAAGGACAAAGAGCTTATTGCTGAGCCTCAGAAAGAACCTGGCAAATTTGATGATTTTGAGTTCGAGCACCTTGTAGAACCGAGGGATGATTCTAAAGACAGAGCAGCCGACAAGGAAATAGATGTTGAGACTGACAAAGATGTAGGTGATGAGTTGGAGTTCGAGCATCTTGTAGAGCCTAGAGATGACTCTTTGGATAAGGGAGAGGACAAAGAAGTAGAAGCTGACTTGGTTCCCGATCTTGGCGCCCAGGGCGACCCACCAATCACAGATGTCGAAACACAAATAGAAATCCAGCCTGACTTTGATATTGGCGGCGAAATGGAAATGGACGGCGGAGGCGACCGTGGCGATGATTCGGGGTATTAAAAAGTGAAAGACAAGACATTTTCTATACGGTTAGATCCGACGACAGCAGAGGCTATCGAGAAAAGAGCAGCGGCTGAAGGAAAAACAAAGACCGATTTATTGAAAGAGATCATTCAAATCGGCATGGCGCCAAGTGAGCCAGCCGAGCTAAATGCCGTACTTGCACGCATCAATAGTATGGAAGAAGAATTGAAAGACCTGATTACTAAGGGCGCTCTATGCAGTGCAGCTAACCGGTTTTATGGAAAACAAACCACCCAGTTTATTATAGATCTGGGGCTGCATCTGCAACAGAAGCCACCTCTAACCAAAGAGGAAAAGATAGAAAGACTGGAGGAAAGAGACAGAAAAGCAATGAAGTATGCGGAAAAATTTTTTGCATCCGACTATGAGCCAGAAAGCTGATGACAGCCAGGTTTGAAACAAAGGGAATTGTTCCTGTTGAACCAAATGAGATGGCCGAGCTCGTGACAGGCACTCTTGAGAGACTCGGTTATCAAAATATTCGCTATGCCAAGCTCAGAGCGGAGTTTACAGCGGCAGACAAAGGCAAGCAGCTCATTGATACAGACCATTGGTATCACAACTACCGGCTCAGGCTCTCTTGGAAACCGGCTTCTGAAGGCTCTCTAGTCACGGTCAAAATAGAAGAAAAAGAAGGCTCGGGAACTGCGGCCGAGTGCGAGCAGAGAGCCGACGAAATTATCCTTGCTTTGCAAGACGACTCAGAGCAAGCCAAGGAAGTCAGCGAATGGTACGAGTCTACCGACATTCATGGCTCAGCAAAATGGGCTGATGAGGACGACCTCTTAGAGTCGAATCTGATAACGCCAATAGTGGACTCAAAGCGGCTACTTCTGACTCCCTACAGCAACAATCTCTTCTTGCAGCTTCCCGAACACTCTACATATCAGCATGCCATCGTATGTGGTAGGACAGGTGTTGGAAAGTCAACCGGGTTCATCATCCCGAATCTGATTGAGCGCACGGGTATTAGCATGATTGTGACG